>RSAS01000826.1 GCA_003934145.1 Candidatus Viridilinea halotolerans
CCCCCCCCAGTAGCCCCGCCGCCGCTGGAGCCAGTCCCGCCCCCGCCACCGGATGATGGGGGAGGGGATAGAGACTAAGCCTTCTCTGTCGGACGGGGGCACGGGGGCACATGCCCCCGCAAGACCACCCGCTCGGCGGGGGCACGGGGGCACATGCCCCCGCAAAACCACCCGCTCGGCGGGGGCACGGGGGCATGGCCCCCGCAAGACCACCCGCTCGGCGGGGGCACGGGGGCATGGCCCCCGCAAAACCACCCGCTCGGCGGGGGCACGGGGGCATGGCCCCCGCAAAATCACCCGCTCGGCGGGGGCACGGGGGCATGGCCCCCGTAAAAAACCATCCCACACAGGGCTTCCGGGGCGCAGCCCCCACACACGTCACGTAAAGGAAAACCAATGTCTGTTGCACCAAGCCAACCTGCCCCCGCCCCGCCCGCCAGTGGCGAACGGGTGAACCTGCGCTTTGGCGCTTGCACCGATACGGCAGGACGCCCGGCGAATGAGGACAACTGCACGATTGAGGCCAAGCCGCGCGCCGGACGCGAACACCTCGGTGTCATCGGGGCGGTTGCCGATGGTATGGGTGGCGGCGAGGCGGGCAAGACGGCCAGTAACATTGCGATTGGATCGATTGATGAGGGCTACTTCGAGAGCGGCAACGACAACCCGCTCCAGAGTTTGCAACACGCCATCAGTCAAGCCAATAGCGCCGTCTACGCCTTTACCGTTAATGCCCGCAAATCGGGTACCGTCGGCACCACCATGGTCGCCGCCGCCATCGTCGGCTCACGCGCCTATATCGTCAACATTGGCGATAGTCGCGCCTACCTCGTGCGCAGCGGCCAAGCCCACCAGATCACCGTAGACCACAACTGGGCCAATCAGCAGGTCGATCTGGGGCGCATGACCCAAGAGCAGGCTTTTGCCCACGACAACGCCCCGTTGCTCACCCACGTATTGGGCCAAGGTGCCAGCCTCCAGATCCAGCAAAGTGGCCAACCCGACGGTAAGTTCAGCTTCCAACTTGATCTACAACCCGGCGACGCAATTGTCCTCTGCTCCGACGGTGTTTCGGGAGTGGTGGGCAACCAAGAGATCGCCTCCCTCGCCGTCAGCGCCTTAGCCCCCAAAGCCGCCGAACAGATCGTCGCCCGCGCCAAAGCGCGCCGCACCACCGACAATGCCACCGCCGTCGTCTTCCAGTATGGCGTGCGTCCCAAGGGCGGCGGCGGCGGCCTGCCCGTCTGGTTGCTACCCGCAGGGGCTGGGCTAGTCGTCCTCCTCCTCGTCTTCATGGTTGCTTCCGCTTTTGCTTTCGGCGGTGGCGATGACGAGGCGGGCAGTAACGGCCAGGGGGGGCCGCCCCCCACGAGTGCTTCGGTTCAAGGTGGTAGCGCTGGGCCGGGCGGGATCATCTTGGCCGACACCCCAACCGTTGGTGCTGAAACGCAACCAGCACAGACAGATGGGCGCGCTACCTCCACGACCCTCCCAGCGACGGCTACGTCCGAACCGCCCACGCCGACCAACACGGCATTGCCGCGGCCCACGACGCCGCCCGGCCAAGTGCGACCCACGACTCCACCTGTCGTCCGCTCGACCAGCCCGCCTGCGGTGGTGCCGACGGCGGGGGCACCGCCCACGCCCACGGCGGTGCCCCCGCCCCCGCCGACGGACGTGCCACCGCCCCCGCCGACGGACGTGCCGCCCCCCCCGCCCACGGACGTGCCGCCCCCGCCGCCCACGGTAGCCCCTCCACCCACGGTAGTCACGCCGCCGCCGCCGCGGGGTGATGGCGGTGGCGGTGGCGGTGACGGTGGCGGTGGCGGTGGCGGTGGCGGTGGAGATTCGCCGCCGCCGGATGACGGAGGAGGTGATAGGGACTAGTTTGCACCCAAGGCAAATTTACTTGCATCCCCCGGAGCGCGGCTGAGGCCTATGGCGAGGGTTGTGGGGGTGGCGAGGGATGGCCCTTACCCCCCGGCCCCCTTCGGCAAGCTCTGGTTCGACCGGCTCTGGTTCGACCGGCTCTGGTTCGACCGGCTCTGGTTCGACCGGCTCACCAAGCGGGCAGCGCTTCGCCCACGTTGTGAGCTATGCATTACCCTCAAGTCCCCGTGAGGGGCGACCTGCGAGCCAATCTACCGGATGGCCTTCATGAACCCATTTATCCCACGTAGGTTGGAGCGCCCCCAAGCCCCTCATGTTGCCCCCATGATCCAATACCTTTCAAATAAGGGAGAGCAAAGACCTCACAGGTCTTTGCTGATGACGTTCCAGTGCAGAAGAGCAGACCTGTGAGGTCTTATTTGAAACGTATTGCCCCCATGATCCCAACTAGGGCATTGCGCCTTGGGAGCACGAACGGGGTGCCGGATGATCATCGCCCCAGGGCGCAGCAGCGGCCTGATGGTTCTGGATACCGATCAGCTTGCGGGGATGGCCGCTGCTGCGCCCCTACAGGTGGTGGGAGAAGGGATGCTGCGCCCCTGCAGGTGGTGGGAGAAGGGACATCCAGACTATCCTCATCACCTAATCACCTATCCGTAGACCCTACACTTTTGATAGACGCCATTGTGAGTAGACCGGAGAGAAACAATGATCCTGAACCAGAGACGTACGCTTTTCGCTTCGCTCGGCATCAGTTTGGCCTGTGTACTGGCCTTGATGTTCTTTGGGAGTTGGGGGGGGCCGCGCCAAGCTGCGGCTAATAATGGCAATGGGCAGCCAACGCTTACGGTTCGTAGTACGCCTGCTGTTCCGGTACTGGGCGATACGTTCGTTGTGACGCTGACGATGAGCAATCCGTTGACTAGCGATCTGAACAACATCACGGTCACACAGGTGCTCACGCCCAACTTGGCCATGACGGGCCACATCACCTATAGTGGCTTGGTTGGTGGTAGTTGCGCCACCGAGGGTTGGCCTTGCAGTGGGAAGGTTGTTAGCGGCACGAGTGCGATCATCACCGCTACCTATCTGGTGAGCGAGACGGGCATCGTGGGGCGGCCCATCTCCTATACCACCACCATTACCAGTGGCGATCTGGCTGCACCGTTGGTGCAACCGGAGGAGGCAAGTGCAGCGGTGGTGGGGCCCGCTTTCGGCTTGATGGCTAATCTGAAGGCGACGGATCGGATTGCGCTTGGCGATCGGCTGGTGCTCACCATGGCGATCACCAATTCCGCTCAAATGCCGCTGTCGGGAATCACGCTAACCCAACAGCTTACACCGAGCCTCACGGCGCCTATGGTGGTTTCCAGCGGGATCGATGGTTGCACGACCCTACCCTGCAGCAATGCAACGATCATGAGCAACACCACGGCGTTGGTGACTGCTACCTACTTTGTTGATCGCACGGTAGGCCAGGCCATTAGCTACAGTGCAACGCTGAGCATGACGGCTCTGTCGGTGCCTGTCACCAAGATCGGCATAACGGGTCAGGTTGGAAGGGCGCAGATCTTTCTGCCGCTAGTCCGCACTGCCCCGCCGCCGGTCGATCGCTACGCCGACGCTTGGCAACGGGTCGAAGTCGCACCCGGCAAGGCGGTGAAGCATATTTACATTGATCAGACTCCCAATCAGTGTGCAGCAGGCCCGGTGGCGCAGCAGTTGTTGCCCCGTACCATCCTGGTCGGTACCGACGATGGCATCTATCGCCTCATCCATGCTAGCCAAGTTGACGGGGCCTTTAGCTGGGAGTTGCTCAATGGCACAACCGGCGCCGACATCCTGCAGATCATGAGGGTCAATAACGAATACTTTGCCGCCGATGTACGCAACGGCAAAGTGCTACGCAGCAGCGACGATGGGGCGAACTGGGTGGTTGAAGATCTTCCTGGCAACCGGCGCACCTATGCCCTCGCCACCGTAGGCGGACGCATTCTCGCCGCAGGTCTTGATGGTCTCTTCATCCGCGCCGCAAATGGTGCCTGGAGCCGCGATCCCGCGATCAGCGGGGCGGTCTTTAGTGTGGCTGCGGTTGGCGATGTCGCCTATGCCGTGCAGGTTGGCACCCCCAAGGATACGCTCTGGATCAGCAGCGCGGGTGCTCCATGGCAACGGATTGGTCAATTGCCCAACCCGGCCAACTTTATCCAGTCGCTCCATGTGAGTGCGCATAACCCCAACGTGCTCATTGGCACGGTCGGCAACGGTGTCTACCAACTGAGCGGCAATCTGCTTACCCCCTTTGCACCCGCCCCCGCCCTTACCGTCTACGAGATCTGGCGCGATACGCAGGGGCGTAGTTACGCCAGCTTCCGCGAAGATGGTGGTCTGCGCCGTATCAATGCCGACGCTAGCATCGAAGTTCTCCATACGGGTACGACCATGAACGAAGAGCGCCTCTTTACGGTTAAAGGGTATGAGAATGCCCAGTGCGGCATTCTCATGGCCGGCAGCACGCAGGGGGGCCTCTGGCTGCGTCGCCTTCCGGAGTGAGGTGTAAGGGTGTGATGTCTTAGTTGTGGGCGGCTCTCACCCGCCGGCCCCCTCTCCCACGTTGTGGGAGAGGGGGGGACAGCACAGTGACTCTCGGAGTTACCGATTAGGGATGGGGTGGCCCTAGGTGGCTCTCACTCACCGGCCTCTTCTCCCACGTTGGCTCATGGGCGGACAGAAATCTGTACGCCCCCACTCTGGAACCGCATTGGAACACCAAGAATCTCAGTATCTTCGCCCCCTCTCCCACAACGTGGGAGAGGGGGTAGGGGGGTGAGGGCCATCCATGTCACCCCAATCGTCTATCAATGGCTTGCGGAGCGGATGTTCTGTCCGCCTGTGAACTCCCGCCACGCGGGAGAGGCTTGCCCGGTTGGTGAGCCTGTCGAACCAGAGCTTGCCGAAGGGGGACAGGAGATGAAGGCCATTCGGCCCCTCTCCCCGCCAGCCGTGTAATGCAGTCCCCCCTCTCCCGCAAGCGGGAGAGGGGTCGGGGGTGAGGGCCATCCGCCCCCCCCCCCCGCCAAAGGCCACCCGTATGGAAACCATCGTCATTGTCATCATCATCACCCTGCTCTTCACGACGTTAGCCGGGGTGGGCATTGTCTTCTGGCTGCTGAAGTTGCGCAATCCAGGCGCGGCGGGCGGCCCGTCGGCCAGTGGCCCGCGCCTGCAGGTGAGTGTGGGCGATGGGCGGGTGCGTGAACTGCCGCTGCCTAAGCGCGGTGAGTTGACGGTTGGGCGCGATCCGAAGTGTACGCTTGCGGTAGAACACCACCTCGTCTCGCGTCGCCATGCGCGCATCGTCGCTGAGGGGCAGCAGTGGGTACTGGAGGATACCAATAGTTCTAATGGCACCTTCCTCAATAGCCGATCCATTATGCGGATGCCTCTGAGTCTCAATGATCTGATTGAGATTGGCCCCGCGCGCTTGACCGTGGTTGGGCTGCACGCCGCAACACCACTGCCCGCCACGCCGCCAAGAACGCCCCAACCCGGCCCGGCTACCGGAGGGGCACAAGCCAGTGCCAGCCGTCAACTCTTTGGCAACTATGTGGTGGTGCGTAACTTGGATGAGGGTGGCTTTGGCAAGGTCATGCTCGCCCAAGAGCGTAATGGCCAGCGTCTGGTGGCGCTGAAGCTGCTCAGTACCAACGATGATTATATCGTGACCAAGTTTCGTCAGGAGGGGGCGATTAAGCTCGATCATCCACACATTGCGCGGATCTACGATACCGGCGAGGTCAATGGACGCCTCTATATTGCGATGGAGTATGTGGAGGGCGTGAGCCTGCGCAAGCTGATTGGCGACCGCCCGATGGCGCTTGATGCGGCGCTGATCATTGCTGGTCAGATGCTTCAGGCATTGGATTATGCCCATCGCAACAAGATCATCCACCGCGACATTAAACCCGAGAATGTGATGGTCGGGCCGCAGCATGGGGTGAAGATCATTGACTTCGGCATCGCCAAAGTGCTCTCGACGGTGACGCGCACACGCGATGGGATGATGATTGGTACGCCGCAGTATATGTCCTACGAACAAGCGATGGGCCAGCCGGTTACGCCAGGGAGTGACATCTACTCAACCGCGATTGTGCTCTATGAACTCTTGACGACCAATGTGCCTTTTGCGGCGGATAGTCCGCTGGAGACAATCAAGATGCACCAGCAAGCGCGGCCCATGCCTCCGCGTAAGCTCAACCCCGCCATTCCGCCGGAGGTAGAGGCGGCGATTATGCGGGCGATGGAGAAGGATCAGAGTGTGCGCTTTCAGGGCGCCCTAGAATTTGCGGCGGCCCTCAACTGCCCGTTGGGCCAACCGCTACCCGACATCATGGCTACTACCATCTCCCGCCAGAGCCTTGCGGTGCGCAACGAGCTTGGCAATGCTGCCGACCTCCAGACCCGTGCGCCCATGGCTATTAGTTCCAACCAACGTACCCAGCCCGTCTTGCGTGTCGAGAGTGGCCCGCGCCGCGGCCAAGTGATCACGCTCGCGCCCACGCAAGTGATTGGCCGGATGGAGATCGATCCTGCCGATGGTACGATTTCGCGCCAGCATTTTCGCTTAGAAAAACAGCAGAATAATTATATAATCTGCGATAGTTCTACTTATGGCACAATTGTTAACGGAACTCGCCTGCAATCTGGTGCAGTATATCCACTCAAACATGGTGCTCAAATTCAGGTTGGGCAGACCGTTTTGATCTATGAATATCATGGGTAGCGTTGCTGCCCCGCAAGTTTAGGGCTGCCGCCCTAAAACCCGCTGTTGGGGCAAGCCCCAAACCCTCTTTTTTTGTTCTGTTGTGGCGGCTTTGCCGCCACAACAGAACAAAAAGGATACTCTGCGGAGGCGAAGCCTCCCCCGATCCCCATCCCCACATGAAAGGAAAAACTAATGACCAACCCGCAAGATGATGGGTTCCCACCTCAGCCGATGACGGCTGAGACGATGCTCGATCAGTCGCTCTACAATAAGCCTGGCCGGGCCAACCCTGCCGAGCGCACCGAACTGCTGAGCCAAGAAGAGCCACCCGCCGTGATGGCCTGGCTCGTCTTTGTGAGCGACGGGCCGCGTGAGGGGCAGATGGTGCGCTTGTTGGGCAGTTCGATGACGATTGGGCGCGCCGATGACTGCGAAATCCAGGTTGATGACCGCGCCATCTCGCGCCAGCACGCCAAGGTACGCATGGAGCGCAATGGCGATGAGATTCACTATGTCATCCACGACCTCGCCACCGACAATGGCACCTTCGTGAATGGCAATCGCAACCTGCCGGTCGAGTTGAAGAATGGCGACATCGTTCGCCTCGGGCGCAGTGAGTTGATGTTTAAGCGGATTTAATATCAGTGATGAGTGACGAGTGACAAGCAGGATATACCGTATATGAATGTGCTTGGGCATTATTCGCTATGCGGACTGTTCAATAGTGGTGGGTATAAGCAGTAGGAGAGACGTCTATGCAAGGCGGCAAAGGTTGGGGTATCGCTTCCTCAATATACAACTGGATCTCTGGGGTGGGCGATGTCGGGTTGGGCGTTGTTGGCATTATTATGCTGGGTGCATTTCAGTCTGCCATCCAATCGTTGATCACTGGTGTCAACTTGATGGGGGGGATTGGTAGCGCAATGGGCGATCCCACCGCATCAGCAGCTGCCGGTGCTGCCTCAAGCGGTTTGGAGGTTGTTGGCGCAATGGCCTATCTTCCGGTGCTTATTCTGATCATGCTCATTCTGGGCGGCATTGGGCGCTGTGTCATGGGGTATGGCCTCTTGGTTGATCATAATTGGGCGCGGATTGGGGCTATTGTCTTCCATTTCCTCTCGATGGCGGGGGCACTGTTTCTCGTTATAGGCTTAGTTCGTCTGGAATTCTACCCTTGGGCGACGATCCCGCTGATGTTCTTGATCGGCAACATTGTGCTCGCTGTCGGCCTGTTCCTTCCCGGCACGGCGGCGGTCTACGCAGGGGGCGGAGCGTTTCCCCCCTTGCGCCAAACACAGATCGCGCCCGTCTTTGCGCCCGCACCAACCTTTAGTCCTATCCCCGCGCCTTCTGCCCCCCCTCCCCCTACCTATGCCTCTCCGCGCCAAGCGGGGGTTGCCCGTACCGAGGTGGCGGGACCGAGTGGGCCAGGGGTGATCGCGTGGCTGATCGAGCGCAATAGTTCGCGTCCCGGTCGCGAGCATCGCCTCGGTGAGCAGATTACCATCGGGCGCGATCCGGGGCGCTGTGAGGTGGTCTTTGAGGATAGCAAGATCTCAAGCGAGCATGCGCGCATTCGCTTCGAGAATGACCGCTACATCCTCTTCGATTTGGCAAGCAGAAATCATACCTACGTCAACAACCAAGAGATCCAGCGCCACGCCCTCAAGGATGGCGATCAGATCCGCCTTGGCCCCAATGTGCAGTTGGTCTTTATGGAAGCGAAGCGCCCGTAGTGTCAGTGGTGAGTGACCAGTTACAACGCCAAGAATCTTCATCTCTTTCCCCCTCTCTCGCTTGCGGGTTTAAGGGTGGACAGAACATTGAATCTAGGAGCCACGAATAGGTGATGGGGAAGCCACGGATGGCCCTCACCCCCTGCCCCCTCTCCCACGTTGTGGGAGAGGGGAGAAGGCATCGAGATTCTTAGCGTTGCAATAGCGAATGTTCTTGCCGGAAGGCATAATGTAATTAAGAGAACCAAGATGCACCATCTGTTCCGGCTCGTTACTATCCTCTGTGGTTTGGCTCTCCTACTGACCACGCCCACCCTGCATGCTCAGCCCGAGATTAATCTGCGGGTTGATCAAGTAGATGAGAGTCGTTTCCCTGAGGTGCAACTCTTCGCTACGGTGACCGATGCGCAGGGGCGGGCTTTGACCGACCTAAATGCTGATCGTTTTGTCTTGCGTGAGGGTGGGCGCAGTGTGACGCTCAACGAGGTGGCGGCAGTCCCCCCCGATGCGGTTGAATTGCGGGTGGTGCTGGCGCTCGATATTAGCGGGAGCATTGAACCTAACCTCAACCAGATTAAAGATACGGCGATTGATTTTGTGCGCTCGCTTGGGCCGCAAGACCAGATCGCGCTCGTGGTCTTTGGCAATACCGCCCGCGTTGTTGAAGCCTTCACGCCTGATCATGGCGCGGTGATTAATCACATTCTCGCTATTGGCCCAAGTCAGCTTGAAGACTATACCGCGCTCTACAATGGGGGTTTTGAGGCGATCCGCTTGGCCGCCGATGGGGCGACGACGGGGCGACGGGCGGTGGTGGTGATGACCGATGGCAAGAATACGATTGCCCCTGGCACCGATAGTCTGGCCCTGACCGATGTGCAGCGCAGTGCAAGTGAACGGCGCGTGCCTGTCCATGTGATTGGCGTCGGCCCCGAAATCTCGCTGCAAGAGTTGCGTATCATCGCGACCAATGGCCGTCTGATTGAGGTCGCGCAAGCCGACCAATTGGCGGCTGCCTATGAGGATATTGCCCGCCAACTGCGCCAGCAATACCTCATTCGTTACACCTCCGAACTGCCCGCCGATAGTGCCACCTACCCGCTCGAACTGAGCGTCAATTCGCCCGAGTTTGGTACTAGTGTTACCAATGCCAATCTGCGTGCGCTGCCGCCAATCGTGCCACAACTGCGGGTTACGCTGCCCGCAGAGTTGGTGATTGGCGAGCCTGCGGCGATAGATGTGGAGATTATCGCACGCCATCCGCCAGCCAATGGCCAACTCATCCTGAACGATCAGGTGGTCTTTGAAAGTGTGATCAGTGAGACGATCTGGCGACCAGCCTGGACGCCGCTGCCCGATCTGGCCGTAGGAAGCTACCAGCTTGAGGTGCGGGTCACCGATAGCCAGGGAACAACAAGTAGTAGCATCACACCGAGCCTCGCCTTGGTGAGCGTACCGAGCCCGGAAGAAGCGCCAAGCCGTATGTGGCTCTGGATCATCTTGGGTGCCACGCTACTGCTGCTGATCATTGGACTCATCATCTTCCTGCTTATGCGACGTGGTAGCGCAGATGGTGACGGTGCTATCGCGCCGCTGCCTGACCCTACCTACGTTCCGCCCCCGCTGCCACCAACGGGGCCGGGGCCAATAACCGGGCCAGGAGTTGGCTTTGGCCCGCCAGTCGATCCAACCAGAGGAGCAACCCCGATGCCTGGAAATAACCCACGTCCCGGCTTAACGCGCGGACGCCCTGTTGATAAGACGCGTCTCGCCGAGACGGAAGCGCTCGATACCGGACAAGCGATCCTTGTGGTGCAGCAGGGGCCAGCCCAGCCCAAAGAGATCCGCCTCAAAGCAGGGCGCGAGGTGCTGATTGGCCGTGATTCCAGAGCCGATATTGTCGTGAATGATAGTAAGGCTTCGGCAGAGCATGCGAAAATCCGCTTCCTTGAGGGTGGTTTTAGCATCTTTGACCTTAAGAGTACTAATGGTCTCTGGGTGAATGGACGCCGCATTGATAAGTTGCAACTCCAGGATGGTGACGAGATCACGGTTGGGAGCGCCCACCTCGTCTTCAAGCATCCTCGGGCGAAAGGGTAGAACAGATGCTACGGCGTAACCGCATCGCACTTGATACAACGCGCATGCTGCGCATCGGTGCGCTCACGGCCTATGCGATGCCGTTTGCCTTTAGTGCCCACTTTAGCCATCAGGGGCGGCGCCCGCGCAACGATGATAGTGTGTTGCAAGTGGCGACTCTTGATGGGGCGCTGCTCTGTCTGCTGGCCGACGGTTTTGGCCCTTACGGTCAGCAGGCGAGCCGCTTTAGTGTGCAGCACATTGCAGCCCTCTACGGCAGCTACCTCCACCGCAACCCGCGTACCTTGCTCCCCTGGGCGGTTGAACATATCCACCGCCAACTCGCCGCTTGGCGGCGTAGCCTCCCCTACGGCAGCGATACCGGCTGCACCCTCGAAGCCGCCGTCATCACCCCTGGACGTATCGTGCTTGCCCATGCCGGCGATAGCCGCGCCTACCTGCTGCGCGGCCAGCAACTCTGGAGCCTCACCCAAGACCACACCATCGCCGGGGCGCAACCCCACCATGGACGCCACCGCCCGCTGCAACACATTCCCGCCGAGATGCGCCACGTCCTGTTGCACTACCTCGGATCGAACCAGCAGCATGCCACCGACTACTACGACTTTGCCGCCTACCCAGGCGATTACCTCCTGCTCTGTAGCGATGGCGTTTGGGGCCACCTCAACGAAAGCGACCTCCACAACCACCTCTACCGCAGCAACCCCACCCGCGCCGCGCTCAATCTTGTTCGCCGCGCCCTCGAGCGCGGCAGCAGTGACAATGTGAGTGCGGTGGTGGTGCAACTCGTTGACTCGAGGAGCTATGGATAGGCCCTCACCCCCCGGCCCCCTTCGGCTAGCGGTCCCTGAACTTGTCGAAGGGCAGGGCAAGCCTCTCCCACGTTGTGTTCATGGGCGGACAGAAAATATGTACGCCATCTCCCTTTCTTCCCATTGGAACGGCACCGCCGCCGAACGTCGTCCCCCCTCTCCCGCTTGCG
>RSAS01000170.1 GCA_003934145.1 Candidatus Viridilinea halotolerans
CACCTATCCGTGACTTGCCGAGCGAATGTTCTGTCCGCCCTTAAACCCCCGCCGGAAGGCCCACCAGAGGCTTAAGTTAATGCGTATGGGGCCATCCGCACCGGCACGCCGCGCTGATGCAGGAAGTCCTTCACCTGGGCGATCGTATATTCGCCAAAATGGAAGATCGAAGCGGCCAGCACCGCATCGGCATTGCCCTCCGCCAAGCCATAGTACATGTCTTCGGGCGAACCTGCGCCACCGGAGGCGATCACCGGCACCGCCACCGCCGCGCTGACCGCCCGCAGCAACTCCAAATCGTAGCCCTGTTTCTGGCCATCAGCATCCATACTATTGATACAGATCTCGCCCGCGCCCAGTTCGACGCCGTGGCGCATCCACTCAAGCGCATCAAGGCCGGTCGGACGCGCATTAGCCCCCGTATGGGTAAAGACCGCCCAGCGTGGTGGCTCGTCGGGCGCATGAACGCGCCGCGCATCCACCGAAAGCACAATACACTGGCTGCCAAAACGCTTCGCCCCCTCTGCAATCAACTGCGGATTGAGCACCGCCGCCGTATTAAGCGAAACCTTATCCGCCCCGGCGCGCAACATCCGGTACATATCCTCTGTTGTGCGCAGCCCTCCACCCACCGTCAGCGGAATAAAGACCTGTGCGGCAGTCTGTTCCACCACATCAACCATTATCGAACGCTCATCGCTCGACGCCGTAATATCATAAAAGACCAACTCATCAGCCCCTGCAGCATCATACGCTGCCGCCAACACCACCGGATCGCCCGCATCACGATGGTTCAAAAATGAAACCCCCTTCACCACGCGGCCCGCCTTGACATCCAAGCAGGGAATGATGCGTCGTGTAAGCATAAATACTCCTGTAAGAATAGAAGAACAGAGGAACAGAAGAACAGGGGAACAGGAGCGAGGAACTTTTAGCGCCGTGCTCCCGCCTCCCGCCTCCCGCCTCCCGCCTCCCGCCTCCCGCCTCACGCCTCACGCCTCACGCCTCACGCTTCCCGCTTCCCGCCTCACGCTTCACGCATCTCCAGCGCCGCATCGTACTGCCCCGCCAGCACCGCCCAGTCGTAGGCGGCGGCGAGGTTGCGCCAGGTGCTGCGCGGCACGTGGCGGCAGCGGGTGAGCGCCTGCGCAAGGGCGGCAGTCAGCCCCTCCGCTTCGCCGGTGTAGAGCCAGTCGGCGTGGAGTTGCGCGGGGAGCAATGCGGGGTAGTTGAGGCGTTGGGGTAGCACGGGGGCGCAGCCGCAGTACATGGCTTCGATAATGCCGATGCCAAAAAATTCTTGGATGGCTGTACTCACCACGATGGAACTGCGGCGCAGCAGGGCAGCATACGCAGCCCGCGAAGGCGCATAGCCCCAGTGGAGCGTCTGGGCGGCCCAACGCTCCTTGGCAGCGAGGTAGGCTGTGTCACGCGGATCGATCTGCTCGCCCACCACCACCAGGCGAAAAGCGTGACCCTGAGCCGCGAGGAGTTCCAGGGCGGCCAAAAAGACCCCCGGCTGCTTATCGTAATCCCAGCGCGCATTCCAGAGCAGCGTGGGCGGGCCAGCCGCCTCTTCTTCTTCCGTCGCCGACGGGCCATCCAGGGAGGCTAAGTCGATCCCTGGGGATAGCACTGCGCTCTTTGCCGCAATCGTCGTGATCGTCTCTAGCTCACGGAAATCGTGGTAACGGCCCAGCAACCCGGGCAGCGCCGCGAGGAATTCCTGGCGATGAAACGCCGAATTGAAGAAGAGGCGATCGGCGACGAGAGCGCTGGTATAGTTGATCCAGGCAAAACTGAGATCACGCTGTCGGCCAGCGGGCAACGGGTAGGTGAGTTGATTCTCGTGGAAGTAGACCGCCGTAGGAATACCCGCAAACTGCGCATTGGTCAACGCCCGAAAGGTGGCCAGATCGAGCATCGCACTGGCCACAATGCGATCGGGGCGCTGCGCAAGATCGCCCGCCATGCGCGCCAACGTCACCGCGCCACCACGCATCCGCCAGCGCCAACCACCCGTCGTGGGCAGCGTGAGCAGCGTGACGCGATGGTTACTATGGGCCGCGTAACCAGCCGCAACCGCTGCGTGGGAGCCGCCATGGAAGGGATCGAGCCAAAGGATGTGCAAGGGTACCTCGGGGGATGCGCGAGGCGAGAGGCGGGGAGGCGGGAGGCGGGAGGCGGAGAGGCGGGAGGCGGGAGGCGGAGAGGCGGAGAGGCGGAGAGGCGGAGAGGCGGATCCTCGCGTCCTCGCGTCCTCGCGTCCTCGCGTCCTCGCGTCCTCGCGTCCTCGC
>RSAS01000721.1 GCA_003934145.1 Candidatus Viridilinea halotolerans
CCTTCCGGCGGGGTTTAAGGGGCCGCAGGCCCCTTACGTTCATGCGCATGGGGCGAGGCCATCCCCGAACCCCCTCCGGAGGAGATGAATACCCCTGTGACAGAACCACTACCTCGCCCACCCCGCAGTTTACCTGCGCTGCGCCTCGAACATCTCTGGGCGCTCTTGGCACTCAGTCTGGTGGCGGCCTTTATTAGTATGGTGCCGACGTCGCCGTATGATTTTTGGTGGCATCTGCGCGCCGGTGAACTGATTGCGACGGAGGGGCTGCCGACGACGAACCGCTTCGCTTGGGGGATGCCGCCGGAAACTCCGTACATTTATCAAAGTTGGCTCGGTGAGTGGCTCTTTTTTCAGATCTACCAACTTGGTGGCCTGCCGTTGGTGGTCTTTACGCGCAATCTCTTGGGTAGCTTGGCTTTTGCGCTGGTGGCGTTTGAAGCGCAGCAGCGTAGCGGCTCGTGGCGACTGGCGGCACTGGCGAGCCTACTTGCGGCGCTGATGACGATCAACAATTTCACCACACGCACCCAGAATTGGTCGTGGGTACCTTTTATGCTCACGCTGATCATCTTGGGGCGCTATGTCGAGGGGCGCTTGGCGCCGCGTTGGCTGGCGCTGCTGCCACTCATGATGATCTTCTGGGTCAATGTCCATGGGGCCTTCATTATGGGCATGCTCGTGGCTGGCGCATTTGCCGTCGGCGAGACGGTGCGGCGCATTTTGCGCCAACCTAATGCGTTGCCCTGGTATCGCCTGCGTCCGCTCTATCTGGCCACCGCCGCTTTGCCCTTGGCGATGCTGTTCAATCCGCAGGGCGTAGGCATCTTTGGCTACCTGACGACGCTCTTGAGCGATGCCCCGAGCCAACGCATGGTCATTGAGTGGCAATCACCAACCCCGCGCACGCTGGCTGGGGCTGGTTTCTATGGCGGCGTCATCGCGCTGATTGTCGCCTTTGGGCTTGGGCGGCGCCGCCCAAGCCCAACCGAGATCTTGTTGGTCTGCGGCTTGGCATGGCAGAGTTTCATCGGGATTCGTTATGTCGTCTGGTTTGGTATGGCCGCGATGCCAATTATGGTGCAGAGCCTTGCCGCGCCCCGTTCGTTGCTCAAGCCCGTGGAGCGCCAGGCTGCCCGCGAGCGCGGCGGCGGGGCGGCAGCCAATTGGTTGGTGGTGGTACTGTTGGCGTTGGGGGTCTTGGCGCTACAACCCTGGACAAAAGCACTCTTGCCGTTGCCGCCCGAATACCAAGCGATCTTTGCGCCCGTACCGGATGCCCCCCAACTCTTCAGCAATGATACGCCCGCCGCAGCGGTGGCCCACCTGCGCAACGCGCCATGCGCTGGCCCGATCTTCAACGAGATGGGCTATGGTTCATACATGGCATGGGCACTCTACCCGCAGGCGCTGCACTACATCGATCCGCGCATCGAACTCTTTCCGCTGGAGTTGTGGGAAACCTATGTTGAAGTGAGTGCCGGACGGGGCGTGCCCGCGTTTCTGGCGCAAAATCAAGTCGCGTGTGTCATCCTGGATCGCCCGAAACAAGCGGGCTTGGCGGAGATCATGCCCACCCTGCCCGGCTGGACGCAGAGCTTTGCCGACGAACGGAGCGAAGTGTGGCGCAGGTAGAACGAATTACCCCAGATAATTCCAGATCTTCCCGGCGCGTCAGCACATCCAAAAGTTCATAATCAATTGTGCATTCTATTGACAGATTTTGTGCATTATGCTAAAATATTGCTTGACATGGGCGTGACCACAGGCTGTGGGAGTGCGTGAGGACGCGATGGAACGAGGTTCCCGCGTGCGCCCTTTCCGTGATAGTTGGTCAGACCCGCTTGCAATTAGCCGTTCCTCTGGGAAGGTGGCCCGCTATGGCCCAGCAACATTTCTTGTCGCAATTTTCCGATAAGCCGCGTTATAACACCAAAGCCGTTGCACAAGAGACGGGCGTGCCTGCGGACACCTTTCGGGCGTGGGAGCGGCGCTATGGCGTGCCGCGCCCGCAGCGCACCGAGGGTGGCCATCGCCTCTACTCGGAGCGCGATATTGCGACAATCCGTTGGCTGCGTGATCGCACCGCCGAGGGCTTGACGATTAGCCAAGCCATTGCTCTGATGACCGATGGCAACGAGGCGAATCTTTCGTGGCTGAGCGCTGCCGTTGACACCGAGCCGCATACCTGGGAACGGCTCAATAGCCGCTTGCTGGTTTCGCTCACCGACTTTGATACGACGCGCGCCGAACAGATTCTCGGCGCAGCCTTTGCCCTCTACTCGATGG
>RSAS01000258.1 GCA_003934145.1 Candidatus Viridilinea halotolerans
TGTGCGCCAAGCGGCATGGCTTCCTGATGCGCTAAAGCGGAGGCGCTCCGCACGAGCTTGGCTGAAAACCGGATAAAAGCCCGGGAGATCCGAGAGAGCCAAAACTCCCCCTTCCGGCGGGGTGGGGCCGCAGGCCCCGTAAGTTAATGCGCATGCCTGCGCATCCCCGCGCCACCCAGCGGGGCGTGGGGCGCAGCCCCACAATTTTGGTTACCCCATCCCATATTTTGTTGCGCGTTGGCGGCTTTGCCGCCAACGCGCAACAAAACAGGTGAAAGAGAGAGAGATGCAGACCTACCAGCAAGAGGCGATGCAGCGCCTACGCGAACTGCTTGCCGATCCGTCGAGCGATCCGGTGGAGATAGCGGCGACCTATGTGACGGTGTTGAGTGAGCAGTTGGTGCAGTTTGCGCGCCAATCCTACCGCCGCGATGGGGCGGGGGTGATTGAGATTGACCTGCGCGGCATCGATCTGCGCACCGCCACGGGTACGGCGCCGATTGCGTACTATCCCGCTGATGCTGGCTCGGACGAGTGGCCGGAGAATGTGGACGAGGTACTCGAGAGCTATAATCCGGCCAGCGAGGTGGTGGTGCTGCTCTTCCAGGATCAGAGCGGGCCGCAGATCTTTGTGTTGGAGTGAGGGGCGTATATTTTGCGGAATGACCTACGTTCATTGCGTCTTGGTTGGCGAATCATCTACAATCCCACCAATCGCGCCCGCTCTGGGTAGTTGGTAATAATTCCACTCGCCCCAAGATCCGCAAGCACACGCATGCGCAGCGGATCATCTACCGTCCACACATGCACCGCATAACCAGCGCGGCGCACGCGGGGCAACACCCATTCAAGGCTAGGCAACCCTTCATAGGGGTGCCACGCATGCGCCGCAACCGCACGGAGTGCGAAGAAGGGCCAAAATTCACGGCAGCGTACATCAGGGCGCCAACTGCGCACTCCCATCAGGTAGCCACGACGGATTTCTGGCGCAACCTGGCGCAGTTCATGCAATGCTTGTGGGTAGAAAGAGGAGACAACGACCGCTTCAACCAGCCTAAAACGACGCACGAGGGTCGCACACTGTGTAGCGCTACCCGTCTCTTTGAGTTCGATATTGAGCGCGATATGGTTTGTAACGGCAAAATCAAGCACCTCTTCCAACGTGGGCACCCGTTCGCCGCCAATTGCGAGTTGTTGCAACTCCGCAAGGCTACAAGCCTGCACCGGACGGGCGCAGCCATTCCAACGCTCCGTCGTAGCATCGTGGAAGACGACAAGTCGGTCATCGGCACTGCGTCGCACATCAAGCTCCAGCATGTCTGCCCCTTGGCGCTGGGCCAAGGCAAACGCCGCCAACGTATTCTCTGGCGCCTCACCCGAAGCGCCGCGGTGGGCAATGATCAACGGTGTTTTCATGTGGTAGAGATTTGGGGGAGGCTGCGTCTCCCTCATACGCAGTAAGGTACGCCTTCTGGCGGGCATGCCGACGGGGGTTCGGGCTTGCCCTGAGCCTCGCCGGCGGGGCATGGCCCCCGAAAAATCTCCCCTTCCGGCGGGGTTTTAGGGGCCGCAGGCCCCTACGTTAATGCCCATGGGCTTGGCACCCAAATAACCAAAGCGGCGGGGGCTTCCCCCCGCCGCTTTGGTTTAACACAACATCGAATAAGCTAGGCCACCGCCTCATCGAGCGGTGCCACAGCCAACTCCGCTTGGCGGGCCTCCTCGCTGAGCATCGGAGTGAGCATACGCTGCATCGCCATCACATGCGCACAGGTGCCCCACGTACCAAAAAACGAGCAATCACAGCTCCAATGACCGTCCTTAAGCTCAATGACGTGATCACTGTTACCACCATGGAACGTAGCGCGTAGCTCGTTGAACTTGATCCGCTCGGGCTCCTCGGCGTAGCGGCGGGCCTTCTCGATCTTGCCAATGAGATCTGAGTGCATCCGACACCTCCTTGCATATCTAACGCATAACCTAGCTGAAGCATCTATCAAAACACAACCGGGGCGACAACAGGCGATAATCCTGCTGCGCCCCGGCTAGGAACGTCTGCCTGTGACAACTTTTGCTCCCATAGCACGCTCCTTTGCTTTAGCCTTTGGTTAAGAGACGCTTAACCTGCGCTTAGTATACAACGTTGAAAGATACCAAGTCAAGGGAATGTTGTACCGTTATACATTTCCGGGCTTTATTGCGTCAGGATGCGCCAAAATCGCGTTAAAGTGTCGGTTTTTTTGGTTGCGATCCGCTCACTTGAGCCGTTGTACTATCGTGTTTCAGA
>RSAS01000813.1 GCA_003934145.1 Candidatus Viridilinea halotolerans
GAACCCCTCCCCTTTAAGATTCTTTATCTGATTGACTATAGCACAGCAAGGGAGGGTGTGGGAGAACCTGGTTCTTCCACACCCTCCCTTTGATCAGTGGGCTTGCGCCTCCTCAAGCTCCTTCTTGTGGGAGGCGATCACGGTATCCACGAGGTGGGCCGGGATCGGCTCGTAGCCCGCGAAGGTGATGGCGAAGCGGCCACGCGCTTGGGTGAGGGCACGCAGGTCGGTGGCGTAGCGCTGAATCTCGGCGAGGGGCGCATGGGCGCTGATGGCGGTCTTGCCGTTGCCGGTAGGCAGCATGCCCATGACGCGCCCACGGCGGGTACTCATATCGCTCATGATGTCGCCGGCGTACTGTTCAGGCACGATGATCTCCATCGTGTAGATCGGCTCCATAATCACTACGCCGGCCTTCTGGGCCGCGAGGCGGAAGGCCTCTTTGCCGGCGCTCTTGAAGGCAATCTCTTTCGAGTCAACCGGATGCTCTTTGCCGTCGAAGACGGCGACGCGCACGTCGCTGATCGGGCTACCAGAGAGCAGGCCTTCGGCCATGGCTTCACGGACGCCCTTTTCAATCGCGGGCATGAAGCCGCGCGAGATGACACCGCCGACGACTTCGTTGACAAACTCAAGGGTATCTTCGCGTTCGGGATCGTGCTCCAACGGCTCGACACGCAGCGTGACATCAGCGAACTGACCGGCGCCGCCCGTCTGTTTCTTGTGGCGATACTGCGCCTCGGCCTTGCCACGAATAGCCTCACGATAGGCAATGCGCGGCAGGTCAAGGTCAATACTCACCTCAAACTTACGCTTCATGCGGTCGGCAATGATCTGCAGGTGGCCCTCACTCTGCCCGGCGAGCAGCACTTCGCCGGTCTGTGCGTCGCGCGACGTCGTGAGACTAGGGTCCTCCTCGATCATGCGCCCAAGGGCGTTACCAAGCTTATCGAGGTCGGCGCGGCTGTGGGGTTTAACGGTGGCGATGAAGGCGGGCGCGGGGAAATTGATAGGCGCGAGTTGGAGCATCTGGCCGTGGTCGCAGAGCGTATCGTTGGTAGCGGTCTCGGCGAGCTTGGTGAGCAGGCCAATGTCGCCGGGGCCAACCGCCTCGACATCAGTCTGCTCTTTGCCGCGCACGGCATAGGCATGGCCAATGCGCTCATCTTTGCCCAAGCGGCTATTGGTGAGCGGCGTATTGGCCTGCACCGTACCAGAGAAGACGCGGAAAAGGCTGGTTTTGCCGTAGGTATCAGAGACGGTCTTAAAGACAAGCGCAGCGGTAGGGGCATCAGCGACGGGCTTGAGTTCCACCAGCTCGCCATTGGTCAAATCGGTCGCCGCGACCATGCGACGGGCAGCGGAGGGAATCGAATCCACGATGCCATTGAGCAACTGTTGGATGCCTGCGACTTCCAGGGCCGAGCCGCAGAAGACGGGCACAATCGTGCCATCGGCGATACCGGTGCGCAGGCCGATCAGCAACTCCTCGCGGGTTAGGGCGTCCTCACCGCCTTCAAGGTAGCGTTCGATCAGATCATCGTTGGTTGCGGCGATCTTATCGATCAGCGCGGTGCGCCACTCGTGCATCAGGCCATCGAGTTCAGCGGGCACATCGGACTCAATGAAGCCGCCGTCGTGTTCGGGCGAAACCAGCCACGCGCGTTGCTGGCGCAGGCTAATGATGCCCTTGAAATCCTTGCCGGAACCAATCGGCACCTGCATGGGAATGACCGCCGCATCAAGCACCTGTTGGGCCTGTTCGATGGTCTGGAAGAAATTGGCATTATCGCGGTCGAGCTTATTGACAAAGAGGATGCGGGGCACCTTATGCTGAACAGCCAGTTCCCAGACCAACTCGGTGCCAACCTCAACGCCCGCCGAGGCATCAAGCACAATCACCGCGCCATCAATGACGCGCATCGCGGCGGCCATATCAGCGGTAAAATCGGCAAAACCGGGTGTGTCAATTAGGTTGACCTTATCATCGTGCCATTCGAGGGGCAAGACAGCGAGTGAAACAGACATCCCGCGACGCTGCTCGTCGGGATCATAATCGCTCTGGGTCGAGCCATCCTCGACGCGCCCCATGCGCGGGATAGCGTGGGCGGTCATCAGCATCGCCTCGGTCAGCGTCGTCTTGCCGCTACCGAGGTGACCAAAGATACCGATGTTGTGAATCCTTTCAGGTCCATACGAGCGCATGGAAGTCCTCCTTGACCAATCCAACGCGCCGCCCAGGGTTGGGCGGGGGGAAACGGGAACATTGTTACGATTGTATTATAGAATGTTTAAGCTTTGCGTCAACAGGGGGGGGCATGCGCCCATATGAACGTAAGGGGCCTGCGGCCCCTAAAACCCCGCCGGACGGAGAAATTTTGCGGGGGCCAAGCCCCTTCGACTAGGCTCAGGTCAAGCCCGAACCCCCGTCGGCAGGCCCGCCAGAGGCTTACGTTCATGCGTAGGGGCCAAGCCCATGAACCCCCGCCGCGGCAGCGGCAAAAAGCGTAACTTGGTTACGAACCTTGTCTTACAAGGAGATTACCATGGAAGTGTTCATCCCCACGCTAGAGACCGCACGCTTACACCTGCGCGCCTTCGCTTTAAGCGATAGCAGTGCGGTAGAACGACTGGCCGGTGCTGCGGCGATAGCCGATACCACGCTCAATATTCCCCATCCCTACCCGCAAGGTGCGGCGGCAGACTGGATTGCAAGCCACAGCGAACGGGCGCAGAGAGGCAATGGATGGACTTGGGCGATCACCACACAAAGCGGCGGCGAACTCCTGGGCGCAATTGGCTTGTCGCTAGTTGCCCAACACCAACGGGGCGAGATGGGTTACTGGATGGGCCAGCCCTTTTGGAACCAGGGCTATACGAGCGAAGCTGCCGTCGCCGTTTTACACCACGCCTTCACTATCATCGGCATCAATCGCATCTACGCTTACCATTTTGTGCGCAATCCAGCCTCAGGTCGCGTAATGCAGAAGATTGGCATGCAGTGCGAAGGTTGTCAACGCCAGCATGTACGCAAAGGCGATCGTTTTGAAGATCTGATCGTCTATGCAGTCTTGCGCGAGAATTGGGTGGAGCAAAAGGGTTGTAGGCACTCAGTATGATAGCGCTCTGTGAGCAACTTGACCTAACGCCTAGCACGTTGCAGATTCTGTGTCCCGATGGTCTGCCGTTCCGTAGCCATCAAGATCTGAGTGCCCAAGTCGTGAAGGATACTGCTGGTTTATTCGGCTAGCGGCCTGGGAGCACGGGCGTCCCGCCCTCGTGCGGGCTACGAGGGCGGGACGCCCGCGCTCCCAGGGGAATAAACCAGCAGTATCATAAAGGCGGCGGCAATAGGTTTCAACGAGGTAGGCGCTGCCGTCCCAGAGCGCCGCAAAGAGGTGGCGCAAGAGTTGTCGCGCATCGTGCGGCAGTTGCCCCCGCTCGCCGGGCGCGGTCTGGCAGATTACGCAGCGTAAAGGTGCCATCCTCCGCATCAAGTTCAGCGGAGTAGAGGGTGCCACTTGGCGCAGCGAGGCGCACCTCCTCGACGCTGCCCGTGAAGAGGTCGCCATCGGGCGCACCCAACTCGCCGGTGATGGTTCAACGCGGGATGCCACTCGTCGTCTGGCGCAGACTCAGCGTCACCAGGACTTGAGGGGCGCTATAGATCTGCGCCTGCCCGCGGAGTTGCAGCGCGAGGGCGGGTTGCAGGAGCGCTTCAACCACCTGACGCACCCGTGCCAACGGCCCCGGCTGATCGAGCGGCGTGGCATCGAGAGCGGCGAGCAGCGCCATCTCGGCTTGGCAGTGGGGGCAAACCGCCACATGCTGCCTGAGCAACAAGAGCGGCGTTCCATCAAGTTGTTGCTCCTGATAGGCGTCGTTGCCAACGCAATTCCAGCAACAGTGCGCGCTTGGTGCAGGTCGCCCAGAACTTGAGCAAACGGCCCAACTCATCGCCAATGAAGAGATCGGGGCGTTGCGGCCCCACCCGATCAAGAATAGCCTTCGCCTCCTGCACCACCTCTTGCGGCGTCTCGGCAGCGAGCAGACGGGGGGTGCCCATAACGGCAAGAGCATCAACCACCCATTTCGTAATAACGGGATGGAAGATCTCATCAACTGCCATCCAAGCCTGCTGATCAGCGGCAAAGGCGCGGCGAAAGATCTGAACACAACAGGGCGAATGGCGCTCACCCGTCTGACGAAAGGCGCTACGCTCCGCTTGGCAGCAGGCCACAACGGGTTCAAGGGGAGGGTTGGTGGTCATGTGTGTAAGCCTCTGGGTCTAGGGTTACGATCCAAGGTTGCGCTGCTCTTCTTCATTATACGCACAAAGGAATGAGGTAGCTATGGAAGCCTTCTTCTGCATCTTCATCTTTCTCGCCGGCCTTTGTCTTGGCCTGCTGCTTATGGTTATCTTCGCCAAAGCGCCCGTTGTGGTTGTGTCGCAGTTTGAGACCGAACCAGAGCCGCAGCGCTCCATTATCTTCCCTCTGTTCATTGCTGCGCTGTTAGGGGTAGTGTTCCTGCTCGCTTGGAACCAATGGTCGTCTGCAGCCGGTTCGCAGCAGGCGACACCACCGCTAAGCGCGACGATGCTGCCCGTGCCGCCGCCGTCGGGCTTGCAAGGGGATATGCAGCCGGAGCCGTCGGGCTTGCAAGAGCAAATGTTGCCCCAGGCAGCGACGCCGATCCCGCAGGATGACGCGGCAGAGACAAAGAATCGCACCGGCATGGATTGGTTGGCACGCGGCGACTGCGCGGCGGCGGAAGCCTGGTTCCAGGCGGCGATCACTGCCGATCCCGACTTCTACAAGCCTTACAACAACCTCGCCTTCTGCTTCTACGAGCGTGACGATCTCGCGTGGGCAGTCGTGTTGTGGGAGACGGCGCTGCAACTCGAGAGCCAGAGCGCCGATGCCCATGCCGGTTTAGCCACAGCGCTCTGGATGCTCGGCCAGCAGTATGAGGCGCAGCAGAGCTACCGGCGCGCCGTCGCGCTCGATCAGCGCTACAGCAATGCCGACTGGATGGCCCAAGAACGCTTCTGGAGCCACCGGATGCTGAACGACTCACAGCCGCTACGTGGCTGGCTGGCGGCGGGGATGGTAGTAACGCGTAAGTAAAAACAATCAAATATACTTACAAAAAACATAAGACATGGTTCGTAACCAAGTTACGCTTTTTGCCGCTGCCGCGGCGGGGGGGCGGGCTTGCCCGCCCGAGGCTTAAGTTCATGCGCATGGACCAGGCCCCCGCGCCCCGTCGGTTCATGGGCAGGCAGAAAACATGTGCATTGCAACACCAAGTATCTCGATGCCTTCCCCCCCCTCTATACATTACCCACAAGTCCATGCGTCACCGTGAAGCGGAAAAACCATCGCCATCGCCACACCCAACCCACACCGCGCCCTACCAGTCCCCAAGCTCGGCTGGCACCCCCATCCTCTCCAGTGTTTCGGGATCAAACGCCGTGCCAGCACCCAGAACTTCCCATCTCCCCATCGCCTCGCGGCGCACAAACATGGTCGGTGGATCAAAAGTACGATCGATTGGGAGGCCACGCAGACGGACATAATCACCAGCTATGCCTTGGACTTGCATGCCCATCTCTGGACTCCCAAATTGTGCCAAGAGCTCATTAATCGCAGCGCCATGCGGGCCACACTGCTGCGGGCGACAGAACGAGCCCACCGGCACCAATTCGCTGATGGGGGTGAAATCGCGCCCATTCTGCGCGCCGGGCGCAGTGGTCTCTAGCACCGCAACCGTCACATGCGAGGTTACCACCGGATCAAAGTCAATGGTCTGGAGTTCCGGGCGGTCGGCGAGGGTCGCCTCGACGCTGATGCCGCCGGTGAAATAGAGGCGCACGCGGCTCACGCGGCGGTTCTGTGTAAAACGATCCTCGCCACTCACCGGATCAACTTTGGCATAACCCGGCACAATGCCGAGTGCGCTGAGTTGCACCGCTTGGCTAAAGGTGAGGGTGACACTCTCAAGTTGCCCGTCACCCGGCACACGCCACGCGGTATCCATACGGCCATCAATCGTCTGGTCGGCGCTATAGACCACCTCATTACCGGCGCTATCGCGGCTTGGTGGGGCTTCAAACCAGGCAAACGCAGATCTAGGGGGAATGGGGGCGGGTGGCATCATTGGTTCAGGCGTTGGGGTGGGTGTGGCGACATCAGGGGTGGCGCTGGGCGCAATGGGAAGGGGGGGGGGCACGCTGGGCAGTGGCGTCGCGCTGGGCATCGCAGGCGGCACCACCGTCGCCGTTGCCTCAACAACTGCTGCCCCTGGGCTACCCCCACCTCCACCGCAGGCAGCAAGAATGCTACCAAAAAGGATGATGAAAATGAGAGAGCGCACGAGGGCTAGTTGGGGCAGCATAGTGGTTCCTTTTCATAAAATGGCGTGCAACCGCATGAGGAAAAATATACCATAGACTTCGGATTATTCAAAGGAATAAACCTAGTGTGCCATCTGCTATACTAGGGGCTTGTTTGCAGCGACTACAAGGAGTGTCCCATGTCCCGCCGCCGCTATTCTCGCCGCCGCCGCGATGCCGATGAGGGCAAAGTCGGCCTTGCTCTTCTGCTGATGGCGGGGCTCTACGGTGCCTACCTTTGGCTGGGAACATTGCCCTTGGCTTGGCAGATCGCCGTGGGTGTCATTGGCTTCAGTGTCACCCTCTTGTTCATCTGGTCAGTGGTTGCCGTCATCCGCCGTTATCGGCGCAAGCGTTTATTGCGCGCTGAGCTGATGAGCCTTTCGTCCACGCAGTTTGAAGAGCGCACAAAGCTGCTCTTCGCCGATCTTGGCTGGCGCAATCTGCAACTGCGTGGTGGCAGCGGCGACCGTGGCGTTGATATTGATGGTGAGTTTGAAGGAAAACGCTATATTATTCAATGTAAGCGTTATACTAAAAACGTTACGCCAGCGATGGTGCGCGATCTCGTTGGCACGCTGCATATCCAGAAGGCCGACCGCGCCATTCTGATCACCACCAGCGGCTACACGAAGCAGGGCTATCAGGAGGCGCAGGGGCTGCCGGTAGAACTGTGGGATGGGGCGATGCTCGCAGAGCAGATCGCACGCGCCGCCGAGCTTCAGGCCGATCCTGTGCGCGTACAGGCGCTGCGGCGGCGACGCATGGCCATCCTGGGGGTGGCTTTTTTGCTCAATGCTGGTGTGGTTGGCTGGGCCTTGTTCGTTGCTGGCTCACCCTTGCTGCCCGCTGGAGGGATTTAGGGTGCCGTAAGATCAAAATGATACACGAATTCAGGTGTACCAAACTTGGTATAGAGCGCAATCGCCGGATCATCGCCAGCGTCGGCCTGGACAAAGATGACGCAGGCACCACGCTGCGCCGCTAGCTGTTGCAAGGCGTGAATTAGGGTCGTGGCAACCCCTTGACGCCGCTGATCGCTGGCTACGGCCAGATCGTAGAGGTAGATTTCGCTGCGCTCCTGTTCAAACTTCATCAACTCATACGCGGCGATGCCCCCAACAACCGCGTCATCTCTGATGGCGACAAGAACAATAAAGTGATCTTGGGAAAGCAAGCGCTGCATGTAGGCTTCGCTTGGCCGCCGCCCGCTGTAGGTTTCTACGTCATCAAATGCATGGCCAAACAACGTCAAAAGCTCTGCCATGCGGGTCTGGTCATTGGTGGTGAGTTGCTGGATGGTGATGTCTGCATGCTTGGTCATAGGGTAGCTCCTCACCTAATGGCTTGCCAGGTAGATCCCACCCGCCGCCCGCTGCACATACTCACTCTGCACTAGCCCATTGGCGTAGCTGCGCGTCGCCACATGCTGCCACCAGCGCTCGGCGGGCAGGGGGCCGAAGAGGGGGATGCCCTGGCCAAGCAGCACTGGCACCCGCGTGAGGATCATGCGCTGAATCAGCCCGGCGGCTAGAAAGCGCTGGATGGTCTGCCCGCCATCAATGTAGGCATGGCGGAAGCCGCGTGCCGCCAGGCGCTCAGCAAGCTCCTGCGGCGCACCCGCCATCACCGTAACGCGCTCCGCAAGCTCCGCTGGGATGGTGAGCGGGCGTTGGCTGAGCACCACCACCGGCTTGTCGCCGTAGGGCCATGCGCCAAAACTCTGCACCAGATCGTAGGTGGTACGCCCCATCACCAGCAGGTCAACCGAAGCGAAAAAGGCTTGGTAGCCATAATCTTCGCCCGTATCATCCCCGCTTGGTAGCCAATCGATCGCGCCGTCGGCACGCGCAATGAAGCCATCGAGCGAGGTGGCTAGGTAGATCGAGGTGTGCATTGCGTTCCCCTCCCCTGGGAGCGCGGGCGTCCCGCTCGCATGCGGGCGGGACGCCCGCGCTCCCGGCATGTGCGTGCATAAACCAGCACTATTCTCTGCCGATATTGCGAGGGTACGTGAGGCGCAGAGGCGAGGAGTTCGCCCCTGCGCCTCTGCGCCTCTGCGCGTCCTCGCGTCCTCGCCTCTTCGCGTCCTCGCCTCTTCGCGTCCTCGCCTCTTCGCATCTTCGCGTCCTCGCCTCGTCGCGTCCTCGCCTCGTCGCGTCCTCGCCTCCTCGCGTCCTCGCCTCTTCGCCTCCTCGTCTCATACCTACACCGCCTGCAATGCCGCAATCGAATCGACAATCGAATGCTCCGCGTTATAGACCGCCGAACCGACCACCACCACATCGGCACCAGCTTCGCGCACGGCGGGTAGGTTGCTGGGGTTGACGCCGCCATCCACCTGGATGAGCAGATCGGGGCAACCGCGTGCGATGCAGAGTTGACGTAGGCGGGCGATCTTCTCTAGGCTTGAAGGGATGAAGCGCTGCCCGCCGTAGCCCGGGTTGACACTCATCAGCACCACGAGATGGAGATCGGGCAGCAGCTCCTCAATGCTGCTCAGCGGCGTCGCCGGATTGAAGGCCACCCCCGCCTTGCAGCCCAAGCCACGGATCATCTGCACCATGCGATGGGCGTGCGTCGTCGCTTCCACATGAAAGCTAATATAGTCACACCCGGCTGCGGCAAAGGCTTCGATATAACGTTCCGGTTCTTCGATCATCAGGTGGGCATCCACTACCGCACCATGGCGCTTCGCCAGCGGGCTGAGCGACTTCACCACCATTGGCCCAAAGCTAATGTTGGGCACAAAACGGCCATCCATCACGTCGAGGTGGAGCCAACGAATCCCCGCCGCAAAGGCCGTCTCAAGTTCGTCCTCTAAACGCGCAAAATTGGCGGTCAAAATGGAAGGTGCGAGATGCATAGGTCTCTCTTTTCAAAGGGTGGCATGCGCGGGAACCAGGTTCCCGCGCATGCCACCCGCTAGGTGGAAGTTCGTAGTAGGCGCTTCAGCGCCGTAAGCAACCCTTGGAGGGCGCTCACATGCCTGCGCCTTTGGGACGGTTTCAGGCTACTTTACAGTCTGGGCGCATTCAAGGCATGCTGATACCTTATCCCTATTTTCTCAGTAGAGTAAAAGGAACGCTGTGCCTTTTGTCATGCTGAGCGCAGCGAAGCATCTCTTCGAGTTACGACGAGAGACCCTTCGCTGCGCTCAGGGTGACCGCGTTACTTTTGCGCTATTGCCTCGTTCCTCGTTCCTTCCCTTTGCGTCAAAAAAACCTAGCCACGCTGCACATGGCGCACGCCATCGGCGCCGGCCACAAAGAGATCTTTGGTCATGTTAAGAAAGAGGCCGTGTTCGACAATGCCAGCGCGGCTCTGCAACGTGGCCGCCAACTGCGCCGGATCACTGATCGGGCCAAAGGCGCAGTCGAGAATGTAGTTGCCCTGGTCGGTCACAAAATAGGCACCCGCCGCATTGCAGCGCAGCGTCACCTCCGCGCCGAGGTTGCGCAGGAAGCGCGCCGTCGCCTCGACACTGAAGGTGACCACCTCGACCGGCAGGGCAAAGTTGGTCCCCAGCGCAGGCGAGAGTTTGGCCTCATCCACAACAATCACTTGGCGGGTCGTCGCTTGTGCCACCATCTTCTCGCGCAGCAGCGCACCACCGCCGCCTTTGATCAGATCGAGTTGCGGATCAACCTCATCGGCGCCATCAATGGTCAGATCAACCGTGGCACAGGTATCGAGCGTCGCCAGCGGCACGCCGAGCCGCCGCGCTTCTGTTTCTGTCCACGCGGCGCAGGGTACGCCTACGATATCGCGCAACTGCCCAGATTGCAGCAGCGCCGCAAGGTGTTGCAGGGCAAATGCCGCCGTGCTGCCAAAGCCCAACCCCACCACCATGCCCGGCTCGATCAGCGCGACCGCCGCCTCAGCCGCCTGCCGTTTCAGTTCATCCCGCGAGGGTGTTGCCACAACTGTATACTCCTTGCTTCAAGGGTTGGGAGGAAATTTTCGGGGAGGGCTGCGCCATCCCCGTGCCCCTCCCCTTGTGGGGCCGATTGTACCAGTTTTTTGGTGGGATTTGGCGGCTGCGCCCCGCCGCAAGGGGCATGCGCGGGGAACATGGTTCCCCGCGCCGCCACCGAAAGTGTGCTACCATAAAACGTAGCAGCCGCCATGAATCAAAGGAGCTACGTTTACCGTGAATGCACAGCGTATTCAACAATGGATCATGGAACACGACGACAGTACGCTCTTTAATGTGCTCTACATTGGTTTGGCACTGGTGCTTAGCATTGCGTTTGGCCTCTTTTGGTTGGTGGCGGTGGTGGGAGTTCATGCAATGCTTGAGGTTTTTCGCCAGTACAAACGAGGCGGAAGTTGGGGTTTTGCGATAACTGAGATGATTTGGGAGTTAAAGCTCGATCTGGCTTTGATTCTCTTCGCTTTTGTCTTGGCGATCTATTTGGAGTATATCTTTGGCTTGGCCGGGCTGGCGGCGGGCAGCCGCGTGGCGGCGCAGTCGGCGGGGCGCGTGACCCAAGCGAGCAACCGCGCCATCATGTGGCAGCGCCTCATTCGCGGTTTCTTCTTGTCGCTCGATGATATTGGCCTCGCGTTGCGTGCCGTCTTCGCCCGCATGCGTGGCAAGCAGCCGCCGGTGCCGGCAGAAAACGCGAAGCTTGCTGCCGCCGATGCGACGGCAGTCGCATCAGATGAGCCTGTGCAAAGTTCGTGGCGCTCTTCCTATAGCCGGGGCACGAAGGCTACGCTTGGTTTCGCGGGTTGTTGCCTTGCCCTCCTTTTGGTCGCGCCGCCCATTATTGGTTCTACCTACGCTGAGGTGTTGACGGTGCTACGCGAGGAGTTGCGCCCGCTCCCAGAGTGAGGCCGGTGCCAATAACCGATAGCCAATAGCCGATAGCCGATAGCCGATAGCCGAT
>RSAS01000023.1 GCA_003934145.1 Candidatus Viridilinea halotolerans
AGGATGCGCTCTTTGGCCCTCACCCCCCGGCCCCCTCTCCCGCAAGCGGGAGAGGCGGTGCCCTGAGCTTGCCAAAGGGGGGTAGGGGGGTAAGGGCCATTACGAGGCATCCCCAGCATCAACCCCCATCACACCCCCTCGCGGCGCGCTCGTGCCAACCGGATGCGTGAGGGGCGGGTGCTGTTGGCGATGCGCGTGCGGCGCGGGGTGCCATCACTGCGCCGCAGGGGATTGCCCACTTGTTCCCAGAAGTCAGGCGGGCCTGTCGGCTCACGTTGGTCGCCATCCTGCACTGATTGTACGGCTGGCGTTTCATGCTCAAGTTTCAGCAGATCCTCCCAACTCATCGTCGCTTCACCGACGCTTCGCTCCATTGCTGGTGCAGAGGCTGCGGCCTGCTGCGCCGTCTGCGCCGTCTGCGCCGTCTGCACTGCCTCTGGTGCTGTCGCTTCGGGGCTGCTGCTGAGGAGGCGTTGCTGCTCAAGCTCAGCAGTGTGCGTGTCAACTTTGTTTACCGTAATCGTGATCCCACTACGATCCATGCCCAAACTGAGGCGTGGGCGTTTGGCGAGCAGACGTTGGGGGTGCGCCAACATGCCATGCGCTTGGCGTATCACCAAGGCACCAAGGAAGCGCTCATTCAAGGCATTGCCCAAAAACTGACGGGCTTTACGCGCCTTAAGGCGCGGATCGCAACGCCCATCAAGCACCAAGAGCGTACCATCAAGCAAAGGGGCCAAGACCCCCGCTTCCGGCCCGGAAAGTGCCGCTGGGCCATCGAAAATGACAATATCGGCCACCTTCTGCAGGTGGGCAACCATTTCGGGCCAATAGGCAAGGGGCACAAGTGAAGTCAGGCGCTCGTAGCCAGCATCGCGCCCCGCCAGAAGCAGCACGTTGTTCATAGCCGTTGGCTTGAGGTGATCCCAAAACCCACTCTGGCCATTGTTCGATGTGGGCTGCCCAACACTTGTAGGGTGCCAGCGGTTCTCACCCAACTGGGTTGTCGCTAATTCAAGTTGGTCACGGAGGTAGTTATCACCACTCTCACCATCAACAATGATGACACGATGGCCGGTGCGGGTATACATCAGCGCAAGATCAAGCACAAGCGCACTGCGAGCGGCAGTCGGCTGCGGGCTACTGACGAGCAATGAACGCGGCAAACGACTACCTGCAGCCAGCACAATGTTGGCGTAGGCATCACTGATGGCTTGTTCACGTTTAAGCACCAGGTTAGATGGTGCGGCCACCAGCGGGGGCGTATCTGGCACCTCAGCCAAGCTCTTGATTCGCGTGCGGGTCTGGAGTTCGCGTCCGGTGCGCCAACGCTCATCGAGCATATCTAGCAGCAAAATCGCACCCAAAGCCAAGACCAAGGCCCCGCCGCCCGCCAGCGCCATCGTCATGGTTGTCTTCTTCGGCAGCGCATAGAGTGATGGTTCTGCCTTCTCAAAGACCGCCAGCGTATTCGCAAGCGCTTGGTTACCCAGCCCTACCAGGGTCGCATACTCACGGCGCAACTGATCACGGAGCCCCTCTTGGACAGTGATTTGCGAACCTACATTGGCAAGATCAATTGAGGAGGTCAGCGTGCCGAGCCGTTCCTTCAACTCGGTCAAATTCATCTCGATCTGCTGCAAATCGCGCTCAACCTGTTGGGTTTGGCGACTGATCTCATTCTGCTGCGCCTCAATATGTTCTTGCGAAGTGGGGGTGAAGCGAATCAGGGCGTCACCAATGGCATTGGCAATGATCGCTGCCCGTTCGGGGTCGGTATCGGTAATGCGAATCTCCAAGAGATTAGCCTCGCGATCAACCCGCGTGGCCAACATCCGGTCACGGATCACCCACCAGGGCAGTTGCTCTTCCAAACCCAGTTCCTCAACCACCTGCCCAAGAATGACTTCCCGCTTCGCCAGTGCATTATAGAACCCCGCCAGCACGTTGCTCAAACCCACCTGCGCCTGATCGGGGGTAGTAACCTCAAAGTTGCGCCCGACCGCGAGGGACATCGCGGAAGTGTAGGTATCCGGCTGTTGGCGAATCACATACCAAGCGGTACTGACCGCCAAGGCGATCGCCGCGACAAATACAAACCACCAGCGCAAAAAGAGTTTGAGGTAGTAGAAGACATCATACCAAGAGAGCATGGCCCAATACCTTTCAATTTGCGCCTTTGCATCAAACAAACGGAGGCGATCAAAATCTGCGGGGCTACGCCCCCATGCGCATGAACTTAAGGGGCCTGCGGCCCCTTAAACCCCGCCGGAAGGGGA
>RSAS01000065.1 GCA_003934145.1 Candidatus Viridilinea halotolerans
GCGATTCCAGAAGGGGGCGCACACGTTTTCTGTCCGCCCTTAAACCCCCACGGGGGAAGGGTTTTGCGGGGGCCTAGCCCCCAAGCCCCCACGGGGAAGGGTTTTGTGGGGGCATGGCCCCCAAGCCCCCACGGGGAGCGGTTTTGCGGGGGCTGTGCCCCCGCGCCCCCACGGGTTTAAGGGCGGACAGAACATTCGCTCGGCAAGTCACGGATAGGTGATTGGGATGCCACGGATGGCCCTCACCCCCTGCCCCCTCTCCCACGTTGTGGGAGAGGGGGGAAGAGATCGAGATTCCTGGCGTTGCAATGCGATTCCAGAAGGGGGCGCACACGTTTTCTGTCCGCCCTTAAACCCCCACGGGGAAGGGTTTTGCGGGGGCCTAGCCCCCAAGCCCCCACGGGGAACGGTTTTGCGGGGGCATGGCCCCCAAGCCCCCACGGGGAACGGTTTTGCGGGGGCTGTGTCCCCAAGCCCCCGCCGCGAGGCTGAAGGGGCTTGGCCCCAAACAACATCTTTTTTTGTTGCGGGTGGGCGGCGCAGCCGCCCACCCGCAACAAAAAAAAGGAGATTCATGAGCGTGAGTGAGCGTCAGTCCCCCTACCTTGCGGCCCTGCGCCAGCGTGTGCTGCTCTTTGACGGTGCCATGGGCACTAGTATCGATACTTTTGATCTTACGGTGGAAGATTATGGTGGTGAAAAGACGTTTGGTAATCGTGACTATTTAGCCCATACCCGCCCTGATGTGATTGCGGCGATCCACGCTTCGTTTTTTGAGGCTGGGGCTGATGTTATTGAAACCAATACCTTTCAGTCTTCGCGTATGCGCTTGGAAGAGTGGGGGCTGGCGGAGCAGACGGTGGAGTTGAACCGCGCCGCCGCTGCGCTTGCCCGTGAGGTTGCCGACCGCTTCGCCGCTCAGGATGGCCGCCCGCGTTTTGTCGCTGGTTCCATTGGCCCTACCGGTAAGCTGCCCTCCTCTGATGATCCCGCGCTCTCCGATATTACGTTTGCTGAGTTGAGCGAGGTCTTCCGCGAGCAGGCGGTTGGCTTGATCTTGGGTGGCGTGGATCTGCTTATTGTCGAAACTTCCGTGGACATTCTGGAGGTTAAAGCGGCGATTGACGGCATCCGTCGCGCCAAAGCGGAGTTGCAGCGCCCCGATGTGGCGGTGCAGGCCCAGGTTTTCCTTGATCTCTCCGGGCGTATGTTGCTCGGTACTGATGTCGCGTCGTTCCTGGCGACGCTTGAGGCGCTGCCGATTGACGTCATTGGCCTCAATTGCTCGACTGGCCCGGAGCATATGCGTAGCGCCATTGATCACCTCACGAGCCACGCCCGCAAAATCGTCTCTTGTCTGCCCAATGCTGGCTTGCCGCTTGAGGTGGACGGGCGCACGGTCTATCCGATGGCGCCAGAGGCTTTTGCGCGCATTCTGGGTGAGTTTGTGCGCGAGTATGGCGTGGGGGTTGTGGGTGGCTGCTGTGGCACGACGCCGGCCCATATTGCGCAGTTGCGCCAGGAGTTGGGCGAGGCGTGCGCCCCCAAGCCGCGCCAGATTCATTATCAGCCCAGTGTCTCGTCGGGCATTCGCGCCGCTGCGCTGCGCCAAGAGGTCACGCTTACCATGATTGGCGAGCGCGTCAATACGCTGGGTTCGCGCAAGGTCAAACGCCTGTTGCTCAACGACGATTACGATGGCGTGCTTGAGGTGGCCCGCGAGCAGGTGGATAGCGGCGCCCACATGATCGACGTCTGTGTCGCGATGACCGAGCGCAGCGATGAGCGTGAGCAGATGGTGCGTTTGATCAAAAAGCTCACCATGAATGTTGAACTGCCGCTGGTGATTGATACGACTGAGCCGGAGGTGCTTGAAGCGGCGTTGGCGATGTACCCTGGCCGTGCGGTGGTCAATTCCGTCTCGCTCGAAGGCGGGCGCGGCGCCAAGATCGATCAGGTGCTGCCGCTCGTGGCGCGCTACGGCGCGGCGACGGTCGCTATGACGATTGACGAGGTGGGTATGACCCACACCCGCGAGCGTAAGCTCGATGTGGCGCAGCGCATCGCTCAGATTGCGCAAGATGAGTATGGCCTGCCCGCCGAGGCGCTGATCTTTGATGTGCTCACCTTTCCGCTGACCACCGGCCAGGAGGAGTTGCGCAATGCGGCGGTTGAGACCATCGAGGGCATCCGTTTGGTGAAGCAGCAGATTCCGGGCTGTTTCACGACGCTGGGCGTCAGCAACCTGAGTTTTGGCGTCGCGCCCCATGCGCGCGCCGCGCTCAACTCGGTCTTTCTTTATCACGCCGCCGCCGCCGGGCTGGATAGCGCGATCATCAATCCCGCCCACATCACCGCCTATGCGCAGATTCCGGCGGCAGAGGTGGATCTCTGCGAAGACCTAATCTTCAACCGGCGCGAGGATGCGCTGGCGCGCTTCATTAGCCATTTTGAGCAGCACGGGGCCAGTAAAGAGACGGAGCGTGTCGATCCGACCGCTGGACTCAATGTGGACGAGCGGCTGCACTGGAAGATTCTCAACCGTAAAAAAGAGGGCGTCGAGGCCGACATTGATCTGGCCGTTGCGCAACGCATGGGGCTGGAAGCAGCGCCGGATCTGGCCGCCGCGATTCTGGCGGCGGGCGACGACGCCACGGTCCCCAAAGGCGAAGCGGCGGTCGCAGTGCTCAACAACGTGCTGCTGCCCGCGATGAAGCAGGTAGGCGACCTCTTCGGCGCTGGGCAACTCATTCTGCCCTTCGTGCTGCAATCCGCCGAAGTGATGAAGAAGGCGGTGGCGCACCTCGAACACTACCTCGACAAGCTCGAAGGCAGCACCAAGGGCAAAGTGGTGCTGGCCACGGTTTATGGCGACGTACACGATATCGGCAAGAATCTCGTGCAGACCATCCTGGTCAACAATGGCTACACGGTGTACGATTTGGGCAAACAGGTGCCGATCAATACGATCATCGAGAAGGCGATCGAGGTAGGCGCGGACGCGATTGGCCTCTCGGCGCTGCTGGTGAGTACCAGCAAACAGATGCCGCTCTGCGTCCAAGAGTTGCACAAGCGCGGCTTGAGCTTTCCGGTGCTGATTGGCGGCGCGGCGATCAACCGGCAGTACGGCCAGCGCATCAGTTTTGTGGGTGAAGAAGAGGCGTATGCAGCGGGTGTCTTCTACTGCAAAGATGCGTTTGAAGGACTAGAGACGATGGATCGCCTGAGCGATCCCGATCAGCGGGCGCAATTTGTTGATGCCACGCTGAGCGCAGCGGCTGGTGCGCTGAACCGTCGCGCCACCGGACGTGTCGCGCTGGAGACACTGGGCCAAGCCGGGATGGGCGCTGGCGACGTGCGCTCCAACGTGAGCCGCGACGTTCCCGTGCCGACGCCGCCCTTCTGGGGGGCCAAAGCCACCAGCCGCATCCGCATTGACGACATTGTGGCCTGCCTGGATCGCAACGCGCTCTACCGCTTGCAGTGGGGCGCAAAGAACGCGAAGGGCGAGGAATGGGAACGGCTCAAGGCCGAGTTTGACGTGAAGGTGCGCGATCTCTTGCGCGAAGCGGAGCGCGACGGCTGGCTGGAACCCAAGGTGGCCTACGGCTACTTTCCGGTGCAGTCCGACGGCCACGACCTAATCGTCTACGCTCCCGCCGAACGCAGCCAAGAGTTGGTGCGTTTCAGCTTCCCGCGCCAGCCCGAACGGGAGCGCCTCTGCCTGAGCGACTACTTCCGCAGCGTGGCGAGCGGCGAGCATGATGTCGCCGTCTTCCAGGTGGTGACGATGGGCCAACGCATTGACGAACTGACCGCCGCCTTGCAAAACGAAGGCGACTACAGCCGCAGCTACTTCATCCACGGCTTAGGCGTCAGCTTAGCCGAAGCACTAGCCGAGCAGACCAACCGCATCGTACGGCAGAGCCTGGGCCTCGGCCCGAATCGGGGCAAACGCTACGCCTGGGGCTACCCGGCCTGCCCCGATCTGGCAGAGCATACCAAGCTCTTCAAACTCCTGCCGGTTGACGAGATTGGCATGAGCCTCACCAGTGCCTTCCAACTCATCCCCGAACAGAGCACCGCCGCGATCGTGATCCATCACCCTGAAGCGAAATACTTCAGCATCGGCAGTGCTGCCGAGCGTGCGGAGGGCGATGTGGGTTAGGACGGGGTTTTTGGCGCAAGGAAGGCTTCAGAAACGAAAGGTAGGGGCACGGCGGCGCCGTGCCCCTACCTCATGGGCAGCCAGTGATTCTATAGTCCTTCAGAAAAAGCGTCTGGAAGGGAAGGTTCCAAAAAGATACTGCTGGTTTATTCGTGCTGCCACCCTACGCTACTGTATCGCCCAGCGCCTCCAGCGCCGCCCGCGTCGCAGGCATCGGTGCGGGATCGGCGCACAGGCGGGCGAGATCGGCGGGGGTGTCTACATCGTAGCAGGCGGGTAACAGAGCCACCCGCAGGCCCAGGCGCTCGGCTTCGGCCATGGTGTCGCGCAGCACATTGGGCGTACTCATGGTGACCTTGGTGAAGAGCGTGGGCGCGGGTTGGCGCAGGGCTGCAAGGTAGTAGCCGCCATCTTCGCAGGGGCCAAGCACACAATCGTACTGAGCAAGCAGAGCAAAGGCTTGGCGCAAATAGACCACAGGCAGCATCGGCACATCGCTACTCAGCGCAGCGACAGCCCGCGCTCCGCTGGCAAATGCCGCTCCAGTGACGTGGGCGAGGCGTTGCGCGAGATCGCCAGGGCCTTGCGGGAAGAGCAGCGCATCGGGGGCCAATTCGGCAAAATAGCCCTCGGCACCGGCGGGATTGACGGCAATGGCCGGTTGCACACCAGGGACGTGGTGCGCTAACGCCAGGGTATCGCGCAGCATGCCCGCATAGAGCTGCGCAGCCTGCGCCTGGCTCAACGGCGGACAGAGGCGCGTCTTGGTCTGACCAGCAGCCGGCTGCTTGGCCATGAGAATGAGAATTTGGCTCATATGAGAGGCGGGAACGCGGTGACGCGGGAACGCGGTGACGTGGGGATGCGGCTCTCGCATCCCCACGTCACGCATCCTCGCCTCATGCAGGGGGTGTGGGGGAACTTGGTTCCCCCACATCCAACAACAGGGTTGCTAACTCGTCCACGGAGTGGACAAGCGCATAGGGTTGCGCAGCCTGAAGATCAGCGAGTTCTCCGTAGCCGTAGCTTACTGCGATGCAAGGGATGTCGTGAACGCGGGCACCCTCAATATCGTAGGTGGTATCACCCACGAGAACGCAATTCTGGCGCTCTGCTGGTGTCAGCATGGCCAGGACGGCGGCAATAACATCACTCTTCGCACTGATACGCTCATCAGGAGTAGCCCCAACCACGCCGTGAAAGAAGGGGGCCAGAGCAAAGTGATCGAGAATACCTTGGGCCGGGCCGATCAATTTTGAGGTAGCGACATAAAGTTTTGCGCCTGTCGTCTGCAACGTGCCAAGCAATTCAGGAATACCAAGATAGACCTGGTTTTCATACATGCCCATTCTACGGTAACGTTCACGATAAATAGCTACCGCTTGCAGTGCAAGTTCTTCGTCGCCCAAGTAGGCACGGAAGGAGGCTTGGAGCGGTGGGCCGATCCAGGTGCGCAGCGTCATCTCAGCAGGCAACGGCTGGCCCAGCGCACTGAGCGCGTGGATGAAGGTACGACTAATGCCAGTATAGGGATCGGTAAGCGTGCCATCAAGATCAAAGAGTATGGCAGGGTAGCGTGGGATGGCCATGGGGATACATTCTAGAATGGGGGATGCGGGGATGCGAGAATGCGGTGACGCGGTGACGCGGTGACGCGGTGACACACAATCCACAGCGGGATCGCGTTGCATACACTATAGTGCATGGAACATACCACAAATGCGCAAGCAACGTGCTATACTGAACCCTAGCGGCACGCATAGTGCCATACAGACCAACCACACAAGCGATCAACGAGCGCAGAAGTGAGGCGAGGAGGCGACTTGACAGTCGCTACTCTCGCCTCTTGTGCCCTCAAGAGAAAGGCAACAGCCACGTATGCTCAATGCCATCAGTGATGTCCGCGATCTCTTAGCAACCCAACAGTACATTGCATCAGACGAGATTAGCACGGCCATGTTTTTGGCCGACAAGCTAGGGAAGCCGCTGCTGGCGGAGGGGCCGGCGGGGGTGGGTAAGACCGAGTTGGCGAAGTGCTGGGCCAAGGCCACGGGGTATGCGTTGATTCGGCTTCAATGCTACGAAGGCCTTGATGAAACCAAGGCGCTCTATGAGTGGGAGTATGCCAAGCAGTTGCTCTATACCCAACTGTTGCGCGATAAATTGGGCGATCTCTTGGGCGACGCCACGTCGCTCCGTGATGCCGCCGATCGCCTGGCCGCCGAAGAGGATGTCTTCTTCTCGGAACGCTTTTTGCTGCCCCGGCCATTGTTGCAGGCCATCACGAGCGAACAGCCGGTAGTCCTCTTGATTGATGAGATTGACCGAGCTGATGCGGAGTTTGAGGCTTTTTTGTTAGAAGTCTTAAGTGATTTTCAGGTGAGTGTGCCAGAGTTGGGGACACTCAAGGCGAAACATCAGCCGGTGGTGCTCTTGACCTCGAATAATACACGAGAGTTGAGTGAGGCGCTGAAGCGGCGTTGCCTCTATGTTCATATTGATTACCCTGATCTTGAAGCTGAGTTACGTGTGATCCAGCTCAAAGTGCCGGGGCTGACGGCAAAATTGGCGCGTGAAGCGGTGGAGTTGGTGCAGCGTCTGCGTACCATGGATCTGCGCAAGCACCCCAGCGTGAGCGAGACAATTGATTGGGCGCGTGCACTGGTGGAGTTGAATAGTAGCCAAATAGATGCGCAGACGCTAAATACAACACTGAATGTCTTGCTAAAGCACGAGAGTGATATTCAGCGGGCGAAGCGCAGTTTGCAGGCCGGTGAGCCACGTCCCGAACGCCCCGAACGCCCGCGGGGCGGCTATCGCGGGGGGGAACTGAATAATTAGGATGGATCTATGGATCGACGGATCACCGAATTTGTTGCAGCCCTACGCGCTTCGGGCGTGCGGGTGAGCCCGGCTGAGGCGGCGGATGCCATGCGGGCGATTGAGCAGGCGGGCATCAGTGAGCGCCGCTTCTTTGCGCTGGCTATGCAGGCGAGTCTGATTAAGGATGCAAAAGATCAGACTACGTTCCAAGAACTCTTTCCGCTCTATTTTGGCAAAGAGACGCCGCCGCCACTCGCACCGCCCGGCGGGGGCCAACTGAACGCCGAACAGCTTCAGCAGTTGTTGCAGCAGCTTGAGCAGCAGTTGGCGCAACTGCCGTCGCCTGAATTGGCCCGCCTGCTGCGGGCGATGCTGACGGGGCAGGGGTTGAGTCCGCAGGAGTTGGGGCAGATCATGGGGGCGCTGATGCCGCCCCATGTGAGCAATCCGCGTTACCGCGATTGGATGACGCAGCAGGCGTTGCGCGAGCTGAATTTTAAGCAGTTAGAACGCGCCTTGCGGGCGCTCTTGGCCCAACTGCGGGCGCAGGGCATGGACGAGCAGATCGTGCAAGCGATTGCAGCAGCAGCCCGCGCCAACCAAGAAGCGCTCGCGGCGCAGATCGCCCAAGCCGTCGCTGAACAGATGGCGGAACAGGCGCGCGAAGAGGGCCATACCCGCATGCGTTCGCGCTCCGAGAGCGCCCTACTCGATCGGCCCTTTGATCAGATCGATGCGGGTGACCTGGACGATATGCGCAAGGTTGTCGCGCGCCTTACGGCCCGTTTACGCACGCGCCTAGCACTGCGCCAGCGTCGGGGTCACACCGGCACCTTGGATGCCAAGACGACGATCCGCACGAACCAGCGTTTTGGCGGCATTCCGATGGTCGTGCGCTACCGCAAACGCCACCTCAAGCCCAAGTTGGTCATCTTCTGCGACCGCAGCGTCTCGACGCAGCAGGTGATGGCGTTTCTGTTGCTGATGGTCTATTCGCTCCACGATCAGCTTAGTCGGACGCGTTCGTTTGCTTTTATCGATCAACTCTACGACATCAGCATCTATTTTGCTGAAGCGCGCCCCGAGGCGGCGATCAACCAGATTTTCGAGCAGATTCACCCAACGCGCAGCTACTCGACCGACTTGGGGCGGGCGCTTAAACAGTTCTGTCAGGAGCACCTGAGTTGTGTTGATCGCCGCACCACGGTGATCGTCTTGGGCGATGGGCGCAACAACGATAACGATCCCGGCCTCGCGGCCTTCGCCCAGGTGCGCGCCCGGGCGCGGCGCGTCGTCTGGTTTGCCACCGAAGAGCAGTGGCGCTGGGGCGTCTATGACCCCGGGTCGCTGAGTAGCGACATCTATGCCTATGCGCCAATGTGTGATGCCATGCACGAGGTGACGACGCTGCGCCAACTCGCCGACGCGATTGATGGCCTGTTTGTGCGGGCGTAAAAGGGGCTACGCCTCAAAAGGGGGAGGGTGCGTGCGGGAACCTGGTTCCCGCACGCACCCTCCCCCTTTTGAGGGAGCTTGGCGAAGATCGCACTGCGGTAGTTGCGCGCCACCTTACTCCGCGTAGCGCTCCTCTTGCCAGGGATCGGCGTGGTTGCTATAGCCATAACGCTCCCAGAAGCCGAGTTGATCCTCGCTCAGAAACTCAATGCCCCGCAGCCACTTGGCGCTCTTCCAGAAGTATTTGCCGGGGGTGAGCAGGCGTAGCGGGTAGCCATGCTCTGGCGTAAGTTCTTCGCCCTCATACTTGTAGGCCAAGAGCGCCTGCGGCTGCAGTAGCACCTCAAGCGGCACATTGGCGGTATAGCCCTGTTCGCAGTGAGCGAGGACAAAGCGCGCACTCGGCTTGAGCGGTGGCAGGGCGGCAACAAACGCGCTGAAGCGCACGCCCTCCCAGCGCGTATCGAGCTTGCTCCAGCGCGTCACACAATGGATGTCGGTCACCACTTCGCAGCAGGGCAGGGCGCGAAATTCAGCAAAACGAAAGGTCATTGGCGCATCAAGCTCACCCCAAACCCGCAGATCCCAATGTTGGGCGACATCTTCATACTGGGGCACATTGCCATAGTGCATCACCGGAAGTTTATCGGTAAGGTACTGCCCCGGCGGGACGCGATCCTCTTTGCCGGGGGGGGTAGAGTCATGCTTTTTGTTCAGGTTGAACATGGTGTTTCTCCAATGCCTTGTTTTTTGCGCGGGTGTGGCGGCTGCGCCGCCACACCCGCGCAAAGAAGTCATGCGGGGGAGGCGGTGCCTCCCCCGCGCCCCCGCCGCCGGGCGTGCGCGGCTGCGCCGCCACACCCGCGCAAAGAAGTCATGCGGGGGAGGCGGTGCCTCCCCCGCGCCCCCGCCGCCGGGCGTGCGCAAGCCTACAACTGCAATACCGCAAAAGTAACGCTGTTGCTCACGAAGCGCTTGTCATGCTGAGCGCAGCGAAGCATCTCTTTTCGAGCGAAGAGAGACCCTTCGCTGCGCTCAGGGTGACGAGGCGGCGCGAACCCACAGCGTGACTTTTACGCAAGCCTACAACTCTTCGCGCAAACGTTCCAAGAGATCATCCATGATCACCCGCGCCTGTTCAACCTCGCCATCGGCGTAAAGCCCCAAGACGGCAAAGTAGCCAGGGGTGATCAGGGCGGCGAGATAGACCAACTCTTCGGTCTCGATGGTCAGGTCGAGGACGCGCCCGCTGCCGATGCGCCCCGAGGCGGCGTTGGTCATGGCAGCGATGGTCGCCAACTCCAACTCAGCCAATTCGAGGTCGAATTCTTCTTCCTCTTGCTCTTCGTCGTCAAAAACCATTTCAACCCGCAGGCCATCGGTGCCAACCACGCCAGCGAAACGGGCGCCATCCACGTCATCCAGGGCGTCATAGAGGATGTCGGTGAGACTCATAGGAGGTACTCTCTGCTCAAAGCTCACGGCGGCCCTCCAGGGCAGCGCCAAGCGTATCGGGGTCGGCCCACTCCAGATCACCACCAGTAGGCAGACCGCGTCCGGGGCGGGTGACCCGGACACCAAGCGGTGCCAGATCCTTCAGCAGCAAGTAGGATGTAGCGTCGCCCTCGGTATTGGGGTTGGTCGCCAGAATCACTTCATCCACCGGCTCGCTGCGTACCCGTGCCAACAATTGTTCGATCTTCAAATCTTCGCGGTAGATGCCTTCTAAGGGGGCAATATGACCATGCAGCACATGGTACAACCCACGGAAGATACCCGTGCGCTCAATGGCCAAGACATCCAGCGGCTCTTCCACCACACAGATCTTCGACTGGTCGCGCGTGGGGCTCGCACACACCGGGCAGAGTTCATCTATCGTAATGTTAAAACAGCGCACACAGAGTGTGACCTGCTCTTTCATCGTTTGGATCGCCTGCGCCAACCCGCGTGCCTGCTGATCGCCAGCGCGCAGCAAATAGAAGGTGAGGCGCGAAGCGGTCTTCGGCCCGATCCCTGGTAACCTACTGAACTCTTCGATCAGGCGTGCGACCGGCTCGACGATCAGGTTGTCGCTACGTGATGACATGGGTGTGGGCTTTCGCCTTGGGTTGATGAATTTCCTATTTTGCTGCACGTTGGTGGCTTCGCCACCAACGTGCAGCAAAATAGGATGGTTTGGGGCTTTGCCCCCATGCGCATGAACGTAAGGGGCCTGCGGCCCCTAAAACCCCGCTGGAAGGGGAATTTTTTTCGGGGGCCAAGCCCCCGCCCCCCCGCCGGAAGGCCCGCCAGAGGCTTACGTTCACACGTGTGGGCGTTGCCCCACGCCCCGCCGGGCGGCGGGAAGATGCGCGGAAACCAGGTTCCCGCCACATCATTCGCCGTAGCTAAAAGAGGCCAGGCATACCCTTCATCCCGCCCATAAGCGGCCCCATGCGTTCTTCGGCTAGTTCTTGGGCGCGCTTGGCCGCATCGCTGAAGGCGGCGAGCAGCAGATCTTGCAGCATCTCGACATCGTTGGGATCAACTACTTCAGCACTAATCGTGATACCTTTGACTTCGCGGTGACCATTCATTTGCACTGTGATCGCCCCACCGCCGGCGGTGCCTTCCACTACCGCTTCACCAAGTTCTTCCTGAATTTTTTGCATCTGGCGCTGCATCTGCTGGGCCATTTGTTGTAGCTGACGCGGATTCATGCGGTCTCCTTTGTTTGGGTTACCCAAGGTAACGTGTGTTGGTGGGTGTGTTGCGGGGGCCATGCCCCCGCGCCCCCGCCGAACGGGTCTGGTTGCGGGGGCAT
>RSAS01000787.1 GCA_003934145.1 Candidatus Viridilinea halotolerans
GCTATCGGCTATCAGCTATCAGCTATCGGCTATCGGCTATCGGCTATCGGCTATCGGCTATCAGCTATCGGCTATCGGCTATCGGCTATTTCCTGTGGCCCTGCCCACGCTTCAAACCAAAGAAGTAGCCAATCACCCCTGCGCCCAGCGCCGCTTGCAGCGCAAAGAGCAGACTCTCCGTCTCGCCGCCGGGCGGTTCCCAGAACGGCTCAAACCATGGCTCGTAGTCGGGGGCGACCTCGCCAATCGCCGCGACCGCCGCGCCATCCGCGCCACCAAATTCCGAATCTTGCACCACCAGCAGTGGCACTACCGCCAGCAGCAGCACCACCAACACCAGCAGTAACGCCACCGGCCAACCAAACGGCTTATTCTGCATCACGACGCTCCCTTCAAAACGCCAAGCGTAGCCAACTCCGGCTCGGCACTGCTCTGCAACGCATTGAAGATCAGGACAGTCAAAATCCCTTCAGCAATTGCCAGTGGAATCTGCGTCACCCCAAAGATCGTTCCAAACTTGACGAACGCAGCCACGAAACCGCCAACCGCATCGGGGTAGGCCAGCGCCAACTGTAGCGCGGTGACAAGGTAGGTGCTGAGATTGGCCAGCGCTGCAGCCAAAAAGACCACCAGCGCAAGCGGAGCGTTCCCGCGCAGCCCGCGCCAGATGCCCCAAGCCACCAACGGGCCAACAATCGCCATACTGAACGCATTGGCCCCCAGCGTCGTCAGGCCGCCGTGGGCCAACAACAGCGCCTGGAAGAGCAACACGATCGTACCAAGCACACTCATCACCAGCGGGCCAAAGAGCAGCGCCCCCAAACCCGTGCCGGTCGGGTGGCTACTCGATCCGGTGACACTCGGAATCTTCAGCGCACTCAACACAAAGGCAAACGCCCCCGCCAACCCCAAGAGCATCCGCAACTCCGGCTGCTCGCGCAGCAGACGCTGCACCCGCCGCAGACCAAGCAGCCAGAAGGGCAGTGCCAACAGAAACCAGAATGCAGCCCAAAACGGCGGCAAAAACCCCTCCATAATATGCATCGCATAGGCCGGACGCGCCTCAAACAGCACGAGCAGCAGCGCCCCTGCCCCAACGAGTGACCAACGTTGTGAACGAGTCATTAGGTTTTAGCCTTCTTTGTCTTTGCTGGTGAACGCAGAAAACTTCGTTACCTCTCCCCCTCTCCCGCTTGCGGGAGAGGGGGCAGGGGGTGAGGGTCAAAGAGCGCATCACCATCACGAATTCGTAGCCACAAAACAAAAACCCCGGTCTCTAGCGAGACCGGGGGGGCGAAAGGTGGCCGTACGCTATCAGGGGGCACGGGGCACGTTCGACCTCCTTGGCGCGAGAAGGATTGAACACAGCGTCGCGGGAGGTCTCCTGGCTCCTAGCCACCCCCAAGGGCGACTAGTTACAGTTGCGGCACAGCGCTGGACTCACACCAGCTTCCACCTTTAGACCCTCAGCATCCGGGCTGTCGGGCGACCGCGACGGTATAGATTTTGTGTAGGTACAGCGGGCTGATTATAGCATATTTTGTTCTTAGGGATGGTTCGTAGGAACTTTACAGTTTAGCGCCATGCACCGCTAAAGAGGCCATAGAAATGGCACGAGCGAACAAGATCCCACACATCAAATGGGCCAAGGTGCGCGCCTCGTCGAGGCGCGGGCCTGGATGCGCACGTTTGTGGCCTGGTACAGCCAGTACTATTGGCACAGCGAGATTGCCTTACCTTCATGACCTGCGCGACGTGCCGCGCCCCTTTGTGATCGAGCCGCCCTTGGAGACGCGCACGCACTATCGGGCGGGCGAGGCGCTGGAGTTGACGCTGGTGCTGATTGGCCGTGGGATCGATTTTCTGCCCTACTTTACGCATCTTTCCCAGCCCCGCTCTGTGTCTGTTCAGCAAGCCATTGCTCCAACGCAGCGCGGCTGGTGAAGTCGAGCAACGCATCGGCTAAATCGAGCATCTGCGTTGCGGTGAGAGCTTGTATCTGCGCCGTCATCTCGCTCTTCAAGGGTGACAAAAAAGACAAGGTCGCTATCCAACGCCGTCGCGGGCGGCACAAGGTTGCTAGGGCCTGTCGTAACCTCGCGTACCGGACGTTCCAACAGCCACGCCGCCACATCGTCGGCGGCCAAGGTGACCAAGCGTTTCAGGGGGTTATCGGTTGTTGCCATGTAGCCCTTGCGGCAAGTGGCCCATGACCAATAGTCCAAGAGCAAGGCTCGTAGGAGGCGCTTTAGCGCCGTCCATGGCAATACCTTTCA
>RSAS01000423.1 GCA_003934145.1 Candidatus Viridilinea halotolerans
GCGGAGACGCGGAGACGCGGAGACGCGGAGACGCGGAGACGCGGAGACGCGGAGAGGCGAAGACGCGGAGACGCGGAGAGGCGAAGACGCGGAGACGCGGAGAGGCGAAGACGCGGAGACGCGGAGAGGCGGAGACGCGAAGACGCGGAGTTCGAATCCCCCGCATCCCCACTCCCCGCATCCCCGATCTCCCGCTCCCCGCATCCCCGCATCCCCGCCTCTTCGCATCCCCAAACACGGTGGGCCGCCCGGGATTCGAACCCAGAACCAGTCGGTTATGAGCCGATTGCTCTGCCGTTGAGCTAGCGGCCCGCAGAGGGGCGATGGGCATGATTATACCAGAAGTGACGCGACATTTTGTGCTCCGCCCGGCACGACGGTCGCTCCATGGCTTGAAGTATCGCGTTGGACGCAAAAGCCCATCACCACCACACCACACAAGACGTGATATAGTTCTTCGGGATGGTTCGTAACAACGCTACAGTTATGAACCTATTTCCCCCACGTAGGGGCGTAGCAGCAGCCATCGCCCAATATCATGCGGAAAAAGAGAACCCAATGGCTGTTGCTACGCCCTTTTTGGAACGCCCCCACGTAGGGGCGTAGCAGCAGCCATCGCCCAATATCATGCGGAAAAAGAGAACCCAATGGCTGCTGCTACGCCCTTCCTGGAACGCCCCCTCATGCCGTCCCCATGATCCCAGTTAAGGCATGAGACCTTGGGAGCGCGAACGGAGCGCTTGGCGCGGATCGACCCAAGGCGCAGCAGCGGCCTTGGACTGCTGGACACCGACCAGCTTGCGGGGGATGGCCGCTGCTGCGCCCCTACGTATGGTGTCTACGGGTTTGTGGGTAATGTATAGCCCACAACGCGGGAGAGGCGATGCCCGGTTGGTGAGCTTGTCGAACCAGAGCTTGCCGAAGGGGGGTAGGGGGGGGTGAGGGCCATCCATGGCCCCCCAATCACCTACCTATAGCCCCTAGATTCAATGTTCTGTCCGCCGTTAATCCCCCCTTCTTCCTATGTCCACACCACAACTTTCGTTGGCGCTGGCCCAGCGCCATAACAACCACCAACTCTTTGCTGACCGCTATCTTGATGTTACGCTGCCCCAGCGGGAGGCTTGGCTTGCCCTGCGCACGGAGGCAGCCCCGGTGTTGGCGCAGGTGCGAGCGATCCTGGCGGCTTTTACGCCCTCCAAGAATGAGGCGCAAACCGTGCAGGATCTCGTGCGCCCGGTGCTTCTGGCGCTCGGTCATCGCTTTGAGGTGCAGGCTGCGCTCAAGACGCCCAAAGGTACGAAGCGGCCCGATTATCTCTTCTACCGCGACCAGGCTGCGCTGAACGCCAATAAGGATCGGGTGCTTACCGCTGCCGACCTTGGTGCGGTCTTCGCGGTGGGCGATGCTAAGTATTGGGAGCGTAAGCTCGATGTCTCGAGTAGCGGCGAGGGCGATGAGATCAATCGCGTTCCTGCCGATCAGATCGCTTTTTACATGCGCCATAGCGGTGTAACGTGGGGCATCTTGACCAATGGCCGCCACTGGCGTCTCTACCACAAGGATACAGTTGAGAAGCAGGATCGCTACTATGAGGTAGATCTGCCGAGCCTGGCTGAGGGCGACAACGTTGACGCCTTTCTCTACTTCTACGCCTTCTTCCGCCGTGCCGCTTTTGATCCTGCTGCGGCTGAACCGCTTGCGCTGGAGGCGCTACTGCAAGAGAGTAGCGACTACGCCCGTGGCGTGAGTGAGAGCCTCAAGGCGCAGGTCTTCGATGCGCTACGCCATCTCGCTCAGGGCTTCCTCGACTTCCCAGGCAATAAGCTCGCGCCAACGTCCGACGCGCTGCATGAGATCTATAGCCACAGCCTGATCGTACTCTACCGGCTGCTCTTCATCTTCTACGCCGAGGCCCGCGAACTGCTGCCGCTGCGTGAGAGCGCGGCCTACCGCGAAGATTACAGCCTCGCGGCGCTCGTGCGCCAGGTCGCGCGACGCCTCGACAGTGGCCTGACGCTGTTAATTGACACCGGGCAGACCTGGGCGCGCCTGCGCGATCTCTTCGGCATTATCAATCTCGGCAGCCCCCCGCTGCACGTCGCCACCTTCAACGGGGGGCTCTTCGATCCGCAACGCTACCCCTTTCTGGAACGCTATACCATTGGCGATGCCCAACTTCAGCAGGCGTTGGACAAGTTGGCCCGTGTGGCGAAGGAGCAGATTGACTACCGCGATCTGGCCGAACGCCACCTGGGTACGATCTACGAGGGCCTGCTCGAATACCATTTGCAGCCGCTTGAACGTACCGCCGACGGCTTCGCGCTCGATCTCTTCAATGCCAAGGGTGAACGCCACCGCACCGGCAGCTACTATACGCCCGATTTCGTGGTGCAGTACATCGCGGAACAGACCCTCCGCCCGCTCCTCGAGGCTGCCGTGGCTGATCAGGCAAGTGACGAGGCGAAGATTGCTGCGCTGCTGGCGGTGAGTTGCCTCGATCCAGCTATGGGCAGCGGCCACTTTCCGGTAGCAGCCATGGAGTATATCGCGCACTACATCCTCAATTTGGGGGTGCAACCGCCCGCTGATGCTGGCGAAGAGCCTGATCTGGTCTACTGGAAGCGGCGCGTCGCCCAGAGTTGCATCTATGGCGTTGACCTCAACCCGCTGGCGGTCGATCTCGCCAAGCTCTCGCTCTGGCTGGCGACTGCCGCCAAGGGCCGCCCGCTCTCCTTTCTCGACCACCATCTGCGCTGCGGTAATGCGCTCGTTGGGGCCATGGCCACCGAACTAGAGGGCAGCAAAGCTGCACAGCGCGGGAAGAAAAAGCTTGCGCCGGAGCCAACCGGCCAACTCTCGATGTTGGAAGACCCGGCCTTTGCCGGCGCCATGGCGAGCGCGGTTGGTTCGATGTGGCTCATTGAAGGCAGTGCCGGACGTACCGTGACTGAGGTCAAAGAGCAAGAGCAGCTCTACGAATTGATCCGGCGTGGCTTGACCGAGCGCTTCGCGGTGCAGGCCGATCTGCGTACCGCCGAAGCCTTCGGCCAAGCGCCCGCCAAAAGCCTCTGGCCGAGTCTGGTTGCCTATGCCAACAAGCGCAATGGCAATGGCGGCGCCTTTGCAATGGCTGCCTACGACCCGCTGCTGGCCCAGCTACGCGATCTGGCCGCGACGCAGCGCTGCTTCCACTGGGATCTGGAGTTCCCCGAGATCTTCTTTGATCGCCACGGTCGCCCGCTCGGTGAACAGGCCGGTTTTGACGCGATCATCGGCAATCCGCCCTACGTGCGCCAAGAGCAACTCGGCCCGCTCAAGCCCTACCTTCAGGCAGCCTACGCGGAGACCTATAGCGGCACCGCCGATCTTCTGACCTACTTCTTCCATCAGGGCGTGAGGCTGCTGCGCGAAGGCGGACGGCTGGGCTATATCGCCAGCAACTCCTGGCTGCGCGCCAACTACGCCATTCCGCTACGCAGCTTCATGCGCACCCACGTGACGTTTGAGCAACTGATCGACCTGGGCGATAATCGCATCTTCGCTGATGCGCCCGATGTCTACCCTGCCATTCCTCTGCTACGCAAAGCCCCGCCCCCTGCCGACCACCGCGCCCTTGTCGCCAGCTTCAGCCGTGGCGAAGGCGTGAAGCAGTTTGCCGCCCAGCTTGCCACCAAGTTTGTCTCGGTTAGCATCCACGACCAGCAGGATAGCGGCTGGCAACTTGGGGCCGATGCGGAGCGGCAGTTGTTTGCGAAGCTCATGTTGGGCCGCAAAACACTGGGTAATGTCGTTACTGGTATCTATTACGGCCTCAAGACCGGCCTAAACCAAGCCTTTGTCATTGATCAAGCAGCCCATAATCAGCTTGTGAAGGCCGATCCGGGCAGCGCTGCGCTGCTCAAGCCCTTCTTACGTGGTAAGGACTTGCGGCCTTGGCATCAAGCGGCCACCGGGCGCTGGCTCATTCTGTTGCCCAACAAATGGACTGAACACACCTTTGGCCATGGCTTGGACGAAGCGCAGGCATGGGCCAAACTGCAAGCCCTCCACCCTCGTATCGCTGCACACCTAGCGCCTTTTGCGGATGATGCGCGGAAGCGCAGCGACAAAGGCAGTTACTGGTGGGAGTTACGCCCGTGCGACTACTACGATGCCTTCGGCAAAACGAAGATCTGCTGGCCGGACATCTGCAAGTTCCCCCGCTTCTCTTGGAGCCAAGATCAAATCTACATTGGCAACACGGGCTATGTTGCTGTAACCCAAGAATATTGGCTTGTTGGCTATCTCGCATCGCGCTGCGCTTGGTTTGTTATAGCGCGATCTGCAACATGGCTAGGTGAGCGCGCAGGCATGGAGCGGTATCGGCTTATTGACCAATTCATGCGCCGCATCCCCATTCCCGACGCATCCGCCGCCGAACGTGAGGCCATCGGCAACGTAGTGCTGCAGATCACTGCCGAGGCGCAGGCCCGCTACACGTTGCAGCAACGGGTACGCAAACGCATCCTTAGCGACCTGGGCGGCACCGCAGGCACCAAGCTCAACCAGAAGCTCACCGCTTGGTGGAACCTCGACTTTCCGGCCTTCCGCGCCGAGGTAGACAAGGCACTCAAGCATGACATTGCGCTCAAGGATCGTGACGCATGGCAAGATTGGCTAGAGGGGCAGTGCGCCGCCCACGCTGCCCACACTGCCGCTATCATCGCCGCCGAAAGCGAACTCAACACCAGGATCTACCAACTCTTTGACCTAAGCGCCGCTGAGATTGCACTGATCGAAGCGAGCACGAAGTACCAGTATGGCGAAATGTAGGTAATGCTAGGATGTGACGTAATGTTGATCTTGCCGTTCCTTATGCCATGCCCCATCAGATCGGGTAGTTCCCATCCCGCCCAACTCACCCTTGACGATCTGTTATAATTTGTTTACCCTAGCCTAGATGCTCTTTGTTTATCATGTCACAAGTTGTGGGGCTTGCGCTCCGAGGGAGCTTCTTCGGGGGCCATGCCCCACACGCATTGAGTTAAGCCTTCCAGCGGGGGTTTGGGGGAGGCGAAGCCTCCCCCAAAAAAACTCTTTTTGCTCCGTCTTGGCGGCGAAGCCGCCAAAATTGAGTTAAGCCTTCCGGCGGGGGTTTGGGGGAGGCGAAGCCTCCCCCAAAAAACTCTTTTTGTTCCGTTTTGGCGGCGAAGCCGCCAAAACGGAACAAAAACAAGTCTAGGCTTTGACCGCATCGTTCGCGTAGGTAACACACAGTAGTGAAATTTGGAGGATCACCAATGATCGAGGCCCCGTCCCGCGCTCCGTCGCGCGCTCCGCGCAGCAACCCCATTCGCTCGCGCGCCGATTGGGAGGCTCAACGCCAGGCGTTCCTGGCTGACCCGGGTGCGTTCCAAGCTACGATTGCCCGCTCGGCTATCCATTGGTACGATGCCGCCCTTAATGCATGGATTACGTGGGATGAGGCCACGAACCGCTGGGTTGGCTGTGATGCCAAGACCGGCGCGGCGGTGGATGTCGCCCATGGTGCCGATCATCAGCCCTGGCAGCGTACGTTCAATGACGATACGCCCCCCCACTACCGCTGGTTTGAAGGCGGCCTCACCAATGCCTGTTTTAATGAGGTGGATCGCCACGTCCTGATGGGCTTTGGCGATGACATCGCTTTTGTCTTTGAAGGCGACCGCTGGGATAATTCGCTTAATGGCGGGCGCGGTGGCCCCGTCCACGAGGAGAAGCTTACCCGCAAGCAGTTGCTGTTTGAAGTGGTGAAAGCTACGCTCGTCCTCAAGAATCTTGGCCTCAAGCAGGGCGATCGCATTGCCCTCAATATGCCCAATATCCTTGAGCAGATCTACTACACCGAGGCCGCTAAGCGCCTGGGGATTGTCTATACCCCTGTCTTCGGTGGCTTCTCGGATAAGACCCTCTCCGACCGCATTCACAATGCCGGTGCCCGTATCGTCATTACCTCCGATGGCGCCTATCGCAATGCCCAGATCGTGCCCTACAAAGAGGTCTATACCGATCAGGCACTCGATAAGTTTATTCCGATCGAGATGGCGATCGCGATTGTCCAAGAGACGCTCACTGCCCAGCGGGTGGATGCGGCCCATGGCGACAAGATTGTCACGATTGTAAAGGAGACTATCGCTGAGGACATCACGGTCGAGCGTTCGGATGTGATGCGTGGTGTCGGCAAGGCGCTCCAGGAGTTGGGCGATCTTGATGTGACGGCGCAGTCGCAGATCCGTACCGCCATCGCCCGTGCCCTCGTCGCTTCGCACCCCCGCGTGGATGCTGTGGTGGTGGTACGCCATACTGGCCAGGATATCCTCTGGCGCGCCGAGCGCGACCGCTGGAGCCACGATCTCATTGCCGAGGCGACCAAGCAACTGCTAGAGGCCGCTGCCGCCCACGGGCAGACGGTGGCGAACGAGGAGGAACTGGCGGCGCTGCCGGTTGAGCAGCTCTATCCGATCCTTGCCAGCATTGCCCCCTGTACCCCGGTTGATGCCGAGTATCCGATGTTCATCATCTACACCTCGGGTTCCACCGGCAAGCCCAAGGGCGTCGTCCACGTCCACGGTGGCTACATCGCTGGCCTTGTGCATACGATGAAGGTGAGCTTCGACGCCGAGCCGGGCGATACCATCCTCGTCGTCGCCGATCCGGGCTGGATCACCGGCCAGAGCTACATGCTCAGCGCCACGATGGCCAGCCGCTGTACCGGTGTTCTTGTCGAGGGTTCGCCCGTCTTCCCCAGCGCCGGTCGCTTCGCCAGCATCATTGAGCGCAATGATATTCAGATCTTTAAGGCGGGCGTCACCTTCCTTAAGTCGGTGATGACCAATCCGCAGAACGTGGCCGACGTGCAGCAGTACGATATGTCTTCGCTGCGGGTCTGTACTTTCTGCGCCGAGCCGGTCAGTCCGTCGGTGCAGCAGTTCGGCATGGAGGTGATGTCGCCGCAGTACATCAACTCCTATTGGGCCACCGAGCATGGCGGTATCGTCTGGACGCACTTCTATGGCAACGACGACTACCCGTTGCGCCCCGATGCCCATACCTACCCGCTGCCATGGGTGACGGGTGATGTCTGGGTGAGTGAGTTGGGCGCCGATGGCACGAGTGTCGCCTATCGCCTCGCCGAGCAGGAGGAGAAGGGCGAGATCGTGATTACCACGCCCTACCCCTACCTGACGCGCACCATCTGGGGCGATGTGGAGGGCTTCGAGCGGGTATTGGCTGGCGAGCAGCCGCTGACCGCCTGGAATGGCGATGCCGAGCGCTTCAGCAAGACCTACTGGCGGCGCGGCCCCAATGATGAGTGGGCCTACGTTCAGGGCGACTTCGCCATGCGCTACGGCGATGGCTCCTTTACGCTCCACGGGCGCTCCGACGATGTGATCAACGTCTCTGGCCACCGGATGGGCACCGAGGAGATCGAGGGCGCGATTCTGCGTGATAAGCAGACCTCCTCCGATTCGCCGGTGGGCAACTGTATCGTTGTGGGCGCCCCCCACCGCGAGAAGGGTCTGACGCCGGTGGCCTTCGTGCTGACCGCGCCGGGCCGCCGTTTGAGCAGCCTCGACCGCAAGCGCCTTGACGATCTGGTGCGCAACGAGAAGGGCATTGTGGCCGTGCCCGAGGACTACATTGAGGTTGATGCCTTCCCCGAGACGCGCAGCGGCAAGTATATGCGCCGCTTCCTGCGCAGCCTGATGCTTGATGAGGATCTGGGCGACACCTCGACGCTGCGCAATCCTGAGGCGCTTGATGAGATTCGCGTCAAGATCGACGAGTGGAAGCGCAAGCAGAAGCAGTCCGACGAGCAGAAGATCTTCGAGCGCTACCGCTACTTCCGCATTGAGTACCACAAGCTCAATGCCACCCAGCGCCAGGCGATTGTCACCATCACCAACCCGCCGGTTAATGCGCTCAACGAGCGTGCGCTCGACGAGTTGAACACGATTGTGGATCACCTCTCGCGTCGCGAAGACATCGCTGCTGTCATTTTCACTGGCCAGGGCACGAAGAGCTTCGTTGCCGGCGCCGACATTCGCCAGTTGCTCGAAGACATGAACACCTTCGAGGATGCGATTGCGTTGCCTAACAATGCCCATCTTGCCTTCCGCAAGATCGAGCGCATGAGCAAGCCCTGCGTCGCGGCGATCAACGGTGTGGCGCTCGGTGGCGGCCTTGAGTTTGCTTTGGCTTGCCACTATCGCGTCGCCGACCAGCACGCCGAGTTTGGTCAGCCCGAGATCAACCTGCGCATGCTGCCGGGCTACGGTGGCACCCAGCGTCTGCCGCGCCTGCTCTACAAGAGTACGGCAGGGACAGGCTCGCTACGCGCCCTCGAGTTGATCCTGGGTGGGCGCACCCTGCCCTCCGATGAGGCCCACGAGATCGGCTTGATCGAGCGCCTTGCCACGGGTACCGAGGACGCGCTGAGCGTCGCGTCGGCCCTCGTGCGCGAGTATATGGCCGGCAGCGGTGTCCTCAAAGAGGCCTTTGAGGGCCGCAAGCAGGCGCTGACTGCGTGGGAGCAGCCCAATCCGGAGTTTGTCAAAGATGAGCTAAACGCCATCATTCAGAATCCGCGCGTGCAGCGCATCCTCAACCAGTCGGAGGGTGCCGGACGCAAGGACGCGGTGGCCCGTGCGCTTGAGGCGATTGTCTATGGCTTTGAGCATGGCTTTGAGAAGGGCCTTGAGCATGAGGCCAAGCTCTTCGCTGAAGCGGTGGTTGACCCCGAGGGCGGCAAGAAGGGTATCCAGGACTTTATGGACAAGCGCAGCGCTCCGCTGCCCACCCGTCGCCCGCTGGTAAGCGCCGAGCAGGAGAAGCTCTACCGCGAGACGAAGCAGCTTCTGCCGATTGGCTCGCCCTTCTTCCCCGGCGTGACCGCGATCCCGACTTGGCAGTACGCCAAGGGCGTCATCCGCGACCCGGTGACGGGCGAGGATCTCGTGGGTGATCCGAAAGACTGCGAGCGCGAGGTGATCATTCCGGTCGAGACGCCGAATGCCAATGAGGCGCTGCTCTACATCCTCTCGAGCGAAGTCAACTTCAACGACATTTGGGCGATCACGGGTATTCCGATCTCGCTCTTCGACGAGCACGACCGCGACTGGCACATCACCGGTTCGGGTGGCGTGGCGCTTGTCGCTGCCGTGGGCGATCAGATGCGCCAAGAGGGCCGCATCAAGGTCGGTGATATGGTGGCAGTCTATTCGGGCCAGAGCAACATGCTCTCGCCGATGATGGGCCTCGATCCGATGGCTGCCGACTTCTTCATCCAGGGCTACAATACGCCCGATGGTTCGCACCAGCAGTTCATGATCGCCCAGGCACCGCAGTGTCTGCCGCTAGCCCCCGATATGTCGCTGGAAGCGGCGGGCAGCTTTATGCTCAACCTGGGTACCGCCTACCGTGCGCTCTTCACCACGCTGGCGATCAAGTCGGGCAAGAGTGTCTTCATTGAGGGTGCCGCCACCGGCACCGGCCTCGACGCGGCGCGTTCGGCGGCGCGGAGTGGCCTGCGTGTGATTGGGATGGTGTCGAGCGAGGATCGCGCTAAGACGCTGATCGAGGCGGGTGGCAAGGGCGCGGTCAACCGCAAAGACCCCAGTCTCGACGGTATCTTCACCCGCATTCCGCCCGATCCGGCGGAGTGGGCGGCGTGGGAGAAGGCGGGCGAGCCGTTGCTCAACATGTTCCGCCAGCAGAACAACCACCACCTCGCCGATTACGCCATCTCGCACGCCGGTGAGCAGGCCTTCGCCCGCAGCTTCCAGTTGCTCGGCGAGCCGCGTGATGGCCACATCCCGACGCTGACCTTCTACGGGGCCAGTTCGGGCTACCACTTCACCTTCTTGGGCAAGCCGGGCCACTCCGGCCCCGAGGAGATGATGCGCCGCGCCGGGCTGCGCGGCGGCCAGGCGGTGCTGATCTACTACGGCGTCGAGGATGGCGCGCTGGTGGACGAGGCGGGCCTGGAGGCGGTCGAGGCGGCGCGTTCGATGGGTGCCCGCATCGTCGTCGCCACCTACACCGACGCCCAGCGCGAGTTTGTGCTCAGCTTGGGCTTTGGTGCCTCGCTGCGCGGCGTGGTCAGTATCGAGGAGTTGCAGCGGCGCTACGGCGAGGACTTCGATTGGCCCAAGACGATGCCCGACCTGCCCGATTCCAAGACCGACCCCGATGGCTTGAAGGAGGCCATCCGCCGCTTCAACGACCTGACCTTCAAGCCGTTGGGTAGCGCAATCGGCACCTTCCTGGTGAGCGCCGACAACCCGCGTGGCTACCCCGACATGATCATCGAGCGGGCGGGCCACGACAGCCTCAACGTCAGTGCGATGCTGGTCAAGCCCTTCATCGGGCGCATCGTCTACTTCGAGGAGATGGGGGGCAAGCGCTTCTCCTTCTTCGCCCCGCAGATCTGGATGCGCCAGCGGCGGATTTACATGCCGACGGCCAACCTCTGGGGCACCCACCTCTCCAACGCCTACGAGATCCTGCGTCTGCTCGACGAGATCAGCGCCGGCATGCTGGCGATCACCGAGCCGATGCTGGTGGACTGGAAGGATCTGGAGGATGCGCACCAGGCCATCTGGGAGAACCGCCACGCCGGCGCCACCTACGCGGTCAACCATGCGTTGCCGCGCGCTGGCATCAAGAGCAAGGACGAGCTCTACGAGGCGTGGGCTGAACTGCTCTAAGCAGCTTGGGGGAGAACCTGGTTCTCCCCCAAACCCCTAGCACAAGCGAGGGCGCGGGAGAACCTGGTTCTCCCGCGCCCTTGTTTGGTTATAATGGAGGCACTACTATGAGATGTCGTTTGAGGAGAAACATCATGGCCATGAGTCGGCAAACTCACGGCTCACGTAAGCTGAAGAGTAGGCGTCTTGCAGCGCAAATGCCCATTGTCCTGTCGGCCCAGGATAGTAAACGCTTTGCGGAGGCTCTGCTCAATCCGGGGCAACCTAATGAGGCTTTGCGTGCTGCATTTGCCTGCCAAGATAGTGATGTTGAGAGTATTGATTAGATAGGGCTTGTGCCAGTACCTACGGATTCCTGATGGTGGTACGCTCTTTGGCCCTCACCCCCCGGCCCCCTCTCCCGCAAGCGGGAGAGGGGGGGAAGAGAACGCGACTCTTGGTATTCCTCTACGATCTCATCATGAACGCCAAGAATCTCACAGCCTTCCCCCCTCTCCCACAACGTGGGA
>RSAS01000117.1 GCA_003934145.1 Candidatus Viridilinea halotolerans
AGGTTCCCGCGCATCCTCCCCCCGGGGTGCGGGGCACCGCCCTACAGGTGAAGGGTGCGCGCGGGAACTTGGTTCCCGCGCATCCTCCCCCGGGGTGCGGAGCACCGCCCTACAGATTCCAGTCATACCCTTTTCATTGTGGCGGCGTAGCCGCCACAATGAAAAAACAATCCTAGTGGCGCAACTCCCCGGTGCGCGCTTGGGCATGGTGGAATTCGCGGAGCAACTGTAGCGCCTCATCAAGGCTGCGGTCGCGGTCACCCTTGCGGTAGGTGCTAATGGCCTGATTGATCGTTGCGGCGACCTCGCGGGGGCGCGGAACACGGTAGAAGGTGAAGGCACCACCCGTACCGGCGGTGGTCATCACAACGTCGCCATAGCCGAAGATATTGCTAATAAACGTTGTATTCAGGGTCACCGTCTGGATATTGCCGAGACTCGCACTGCGCCGCCCTTCGGGGCCGAAAGGTTTTTTATCAATATCAATCACCGCCGTTGGGGTGAGCATGTAGCGGTCATTGCGGTAATCTTCGAGTTGGTAGACCATCCAGAGGAGGCAGATCAGAGCGACGAGGATGCCAATGGCGCTGAGCAGCGGCAGGTCGGCCCAGCCAAAGAGGAAGAGGGGCACCATCAAAGCAACGACCGTCAGCAGCGTGCCCAAAGGCCAAGTGAGGTCGCGCACCAGAAAGATCCAGTGGGGATACCAAGTGAGACTGCGCTGGGCTGGCTCCACCAGCGGGTTATCGTTGAGCAGCCAGCGGAAAATGCGAGGGATGACCAAGACACGAAAGGGGTAACGCCACGTCGTAGACGGCGTTTGATCTTCATAGACGCGTGTAGCGATCAACTGATCAAAGTTACGTTCGCTCTGGTTTTGCAACAAGCGTTGGCGTTCGGTCATAATACGCCGCTGCATCTCACGCGCATCATTGGCCGCACGAAAGATGAGCGGTGCATCCTGATTCGCCGTTTGCACCTTAATTGTGCCATAACGCAACCAGTGTTGCAGGTAGGTTTCGGTGCGTGAGGAGACATTCTGAATATCCTCAAGCGTCACGTCGCGTTGCACCTGTTTTTCGATCAGGTAGGGAATGAGCACGGCACCATTGAAATAGATGACGCGCATATTGGTAAGAATCAACTGATCGTTTATCAGATCAACCAAAATATAGAGTACCTGACCAGCAATAGCAAGGGCAACCACAATCAGAAGCAGGGCAAAGGGGCCAAAGGGTTGCATACCGACAGCGGCGGGGGCGAAGAGACGCCAACCAGCGGCGCGATAGACGAGAAAGCCGATGAGGAGCACGATCATGATGAGCAGGCTCCAGCGGGTAGCGCGGTAGCTTTTGCGCTCAACAGAACCCAAGAATAACCAGACCCCGCCGAGCAACACGGCCTGGCCTACGACAAGCCAGTCAAAAAGATCAAGTTGGCCTGCCGAAAAGAGATCGCGCGAGACGGTGAAGCCACCGCCAAGCGCGATGTAACTATAGAGTCCAACTATTAGTAGCAGCAGGCCGACCGGCAGAATGAGCGCCGCCACTCCAGAGACGGCGTGGTGACCAATGGTATAGAGAATCTGCTCACCCTCAAGCAGCCTCAGCTTGATACGATATTCGCGCTGTGCCTGCATGGCAGCCTCTTGCGTTTTTAGATCTTCTTAATCTCTGCCTTGCGTCCTGTCTCGGTCAGGCGTCTCTTCACAAGCACATGAAAGACACCGCCGGGAGTACGGCGACGCGTACCATCAATGGTGAGCATGCCGCCTTCGGCCTCAACGCGCTGTGCATCCTCAAAGATCTCCTGTGCCTCTTCCATGCCCATAATCTCGACCACATGCACAATCTGCTTATGCAGTCGCGGCTCAGTTTCGCCCAGGGTAGTGGCGATAGTTTCAATCGTCTTGAGAATTGCCTTGCGTCGCTGGCGCTCTGCGGCAGCGGCACGCTTCTCCTCCTCTTCACGGGCTTGGCGTTCACGGTTACGGCCACCGCGCATTGTTGGGTCCTTTCTTTACTTTGTAGGTTCTATTTCTTGGTGAGGATTTGCGGGGGCCATGCCCCCGCACCCCCGCCGGACGGGTGTTTTTGCGGGGGCTATGCCCCCTCAAAGGGTTTCACCAAATGGGGATAAACTGTCGCTTTTTGCGGTACGCAGCCCCGGTTTGGCCCGTCCCAATGCAGTTTACGTGTTGGCACGCACCCATGAGGCGTTTTACTGCATTGGGAAGCCCTTCCCAGAACAGGTGAAACCCTTTGAAGGCCA
>RSAS01000181.1 GCA_003934145.1 Candidatus Viridilinea halotolerans
ATGAAGGATGAAGGATGAAGGATGAAGGATGAAGGATGAAGGATGAAGGATGAAGCGGAGGGGATCAACCTGCACATGTACGATATGTAGGGGTGTAGTAGCGGCTCGTCCCCAACGCCATGCGAAGAAACAGAACAAATACACCAATACCACACTCTCCCCGCCCTTTCGCATAAGCTCGCACTAAGCCGTAAAGGCTCTCTAGGATTTGCTGGAATAAAACGTTTGTACTTCGCAAAGCATGGCTTGCTGATACGCTAAAGTAGAGGCGGCCCGTGCGAACTCGGCTGAAAACCGGATAAAACCACGGGAAATCCGAGAGAGCCCAAAATGTTGCACCATGTCGTCAAAATCCCATCTCATCGGCAAGGGGCATGCCCCTTCCCGCACCAGGGCGCAGCAGCGACCTTGGGCTATTTTAGGCATCCGCAAGCTCGCGGCGGATAGTTGCTGCTGCGTCCCTACATGTGACTCCTCCTGATACCATGAACCCACGCCAACCCACACCCGCGCTCGACTACAAATTCACCCGCGACGGGCAGCCATGCCCCTTCGCGGGCTATACGATCATCTGCTCTATTGTCCCCGATACGCCGCTGAGTCAAACGGCATCCGCCTTTCAAGCCGCGCTGCGCCAACAACCTTGGGGGTCATGCTTCGCCCTACTGCCGCCATCAAGCTTCCACATGACCGTCATGGACCTGCTGTGCGATCAGATCCGCACACCGGAACGCTGGTCGGCGCACCTGCCCCTGGATGCGTCGCTCGACACGCTTGCCACCTTCTTCTTGGATCGCGTCCCGCCCCTTCCGCCGTCGTCGCACCGCACCATGCACTTCCACAGCATCTTCCATGTGGATCACCTGGGGCTGCTGCTTGACCCGGCGGATAGCGCGAGCGACAACGACCTCCGCGCCTACCGCGAGGCGGTGAGCCACGCGACCGGCGTGCGCGCCCCCGATCACACGAGCTACCGTTTTCACATGAGCATGGCCTATCGCCTCTTCGCGCTCGACGAGCATGAAGAAGCTGCATTGGCGCACCTTTGTACACTATGGCACCCACGCTTCCAAGCCGTCGGCAGCCAATTCACCCTGCCCCCGCCCATACTGGCAAGCTTTGCTGATCTCACATGCTTTGTCCCTGTAGAAAAATAGCCTCCTAGCTATGGGTGTGACGAGAATCTGTAGGGCGATGCCCTACAACCCTTCGGACTGATGAAAGATGCGAGGGAACCTGGTTCCCTCGCACACCCTAGCTACACTAGATGTAAGGGGATGGGTTCGGGGAGGGCTTGGCCCTCCCCGAAACCATCCCCTTCAAGATTCTTTATCTGGACGGGAACTCTTTGCCGCTACGTGACGTTACGCTTGTAGTAGCAAATTCATCAAGGAGTTCCCCATGGCCAAGCGCACCACCATCGTCCTCTTCTTTGCCCTGCTCATCCTGAGCGCCTGTAGCGCCACCGCTGCACCGACACTTCCCCCTGATCTCGCCGGCACCACATGGCATCTGAACACCATCGATGGGAATCCCCCCATTGTTCACGGGCAACCGCTTGAACTGAGCTTTGATCCGGACAACGGAAGCATCGCGGGGTTTGGTGGTTGCAACCGCTTTTCTGGGAACTACCATCTCAGCGGCGACAACCAGATCACCTTCACCCAACTCAGCACTACCTTGAGGGAATGCATCCCAAGTGGGGTGATGGAGCAGGAACAACACTTCTTCAACCTACTGCGCGACGTCACCAACTACACCCTTACCCCCACCACCTTCACCCTCCAGACATCCGCAGGGGAAACGTTGATCTTTGTGCGATCGTAGCGACGCGAGGGCATGAGACGCGAAGACGCGAAGACGCGAAGACGCGAGAACAAGGGTCAAGAGGCATACCTACATAATGCTCATATGCCCCCCCCACATCCCTGCTCCTTTCAGGGTATACAGTTTTTCGCTGGATGGCGTTCCAATGCCCTTTCCCCCCCCACCCCCCCTCCCCCCTCCCCCCTCGTGGGTTCATGGGCGGACAGAAAATTTGTACGTCACCCTCTGAAAGCGCATTGCAACGCCAAGGCCCTCACCCCCTTACCCCCTCTCCCACGTTGTGGGAGATGCCTGCCCTGAGCCTGCCGAAGGGGGGCAGGGGGTGAGGGCCATTACGTGGCTTCCCCATCACCTATTCGTGGCTCCTAGATTCAATGTTCTGTTCGCCCCCTAACCCCTAACCCCTAACCCCTAACCCCTAACCCCTAACCCCTAACCCCTA
>RSAS01000818.1 GCA_003934145.1 Candidatus Viridilinea halotolerans
CGAAACATGTCCCGTGCGGCGGGGGCGCGGGGGCATGGCCCCCGAAACATGTCCCCTTGTGGCGGGGGCGCGGGGGCATGGCCCCCGAAACATGTCCCGTGCGGCGGGGGTGCGGGGGCCGCATGCCGCCTTGCGGCGGGGGCGTGGGGGCATGGCCCCCGGAGAATACTATCCATTTGGCGAGGTTTGAGGGGCCTGCGGCCCCTCAAACCTCGCCAAATGGATAGTAAAAATAGAATTTACTACCCAAATAACGCAGTGCGTTGACAAAGCCCCAAGTGCGGCCTATAATAAACCGTGTTAGCACTAGGATTGAGGAGGTGCTTGAGAATGACCAATCCACAGAAGGTAACAACCAGCGCTACCGACGTGTTCGATGCTGCTGAGGCGTTTGGGGCCAACCTGGCGCGCGTAGGCACGATGATGGTGACGTGGCCCCTGTTCGTACTGCCGGAGGAGCCCCGCAAGGAGGCCATTCAGGCTACCAATAGTCTGTTTGACTCGGTGGGCAAGCTTCACCTCGGCGTAGTCAAGGTGGTCTTCCGTGGCGTGAGCAACGTCACGAGCGAGATCAACCGCGTGATTACCGAAGCCGGTTCGGGTTCGTCTAGCAGCAAGACGACTGCCAAGGTGCCGATCGAGGCGCAGCGCTAAGCGTAGTCTCTACGCTCTGACGGGTACGGGGGAGGCGCTGCGCGCCTCCCCCGTTTTTTTCGTTGCGTGTGGCGGCGTTGCCGCCACACGCAACGAAACTTTAGGGCTACGCACCAAGCTCTCTTTTTTGTTCTGCTGTAAGGATCATTACATCATGAAGACCATAGAGACAACGATTAGCGTCTTGCCCGATGGTAGTATCCGGATTCCACCACGTTCAGACTTAACGCCAGGCCAACACCGTGCGGTACTTATAGTGGAAGAAGCACCGTTGCCTTCCGTGGCAAGAAAACGTTTACAGCTCAAACTTCTCGACTGGTCGGACTGGTCAACCAGAAGCACCTACCGGCGTGAGGAAATCTATGGCAGCGACGAACGCTAAGACCCTTTTTGTAGACACCAATGTTCTTATTTACGCCACCGATCCCCAATCGCCATTTCAGCCGATAGCCGATCAATTGCTAGAACAAGCCTACACTACTGATCTGGTTATGGCGTTAAGCCCACAGGTATTGCGTGAATATCTGGCAGTGGCGGCACGAGCGAGCAGTGCGGGAGGAAGAATGCAACTCGCTGATGCATTGGAAAATGTCGAGAGCTTTCGTTCCGCTATGCATATTCTTGAAGAGGGATCTGCCAGCCTCGATCAGCTTACAGAACTTTTGCACCAGATCCCAACAGCAGGGCGCCGTGTCCATGATGCCAACATTGTCGCCACCATGCTGGCACATGGGATTCAACGCCTGGTTACACACAACACCGCCGATTTCGCTCGTTTCGCCCACCTGATCGAAATTGTACCGCTGGTACCACCCACTACGTTAGCAGAGTAGTATCCTTAGACATGGTTCATAGTTACTTTACAGTTTAGTGCCACGCACCGCTTTCTGATGAGATCGGGCTGACCCCTGAAACCTGACCCCTGAAACCTTGTCTTACCCGCTATACCATGTTGCGCTGCACCAGCAGGCGCAGCCCGTTGAGTACCACAAGGATCGTACTGCCCTCGTGGCCGACGACGCCGAGCGGCAGCGGGATGCCGATGGTGAGCGTGGCGATGACGAGAATGACGACGACGGCGAGGGCGAAGCTGATGTTTTGCCAGACGATGCGTTGCGTGCGTTTGCTGAGCTTGATGGCGTAGGCAAGTCCGCTGAGATCGTCGCGCATCAGCACCACGTCGGCGGTTTCGAGGGCGGCGTCGGTGCCCGCAGCGCCCATGGCGATGCCGCTGGTGGCGGCGGCTAGGGCGGGCGCGTCGTTGATGCCGTCGCCTACCATGGCGGTGGGGCCGTAACGCTCGCCTAGCTCCTCAACAATGCGCAGTTTGTCTTCGGGCAGCAGACTGGCGTGGACGGCATCAATTCCCAGCCGCTTGCCCATCGCTTCGGCGACGCGGGCGTTGTCGCCGGTGAGCATGACGATGCGTTCGATGCCTGCGGCGCGTAGCGCGGCCAGTTGTGCCGCCGCGTCGGGGCGCTCGCGATCCATCAGGGTGATGAGGCCGAGCCAGCGTTCACCACGGGCCACCAGCAGCACCGTACCGCGTCCGTCGCTTTCGAGCCGCTCCAGCTCCGCCAGCAATGCTTCCGGCACGTCACGCCCAAGGT
>RSAS01000529.1 GCA_003934145.1 Candidatus Viridilinea halotolerans
AGCAACGGGGCAATCAACAACATCCGCTTCCCTTACACCCCCTCCTCCATCCGCTCCCGAATAGCCGCCAGACTCCGGCGCGAGCGCTGCGTATCGGGATGGTCTGCACCAAGACGGGCTTCGTAGATCTGAATCGCCCGGCTCATCAACCGCTCGGCAGTAACCAGATCACCTTGGTAGTAGTGATTGATCGCCAGGTTGTTGAGGCTGGTGGCGGCATTGGGGTGCTCGGCCCCCAACACCCGCTCCCGTATCGCCAAGGCGCGTTCGTAGAGCGGCAGCGCCGCCCCGTAGTCGCCCATTTCAATAGCTACAACACCTAATGCATTCAGACCACTCGCAAAATGAATACTTTCCTCTCCACAGATTTGCTCGTCAATACGCAATGCCTGCTCAAGGCATCGACGAGCTTCCGCATAATTTCCTTGTTCCCAATAGCTACCACCGAGATTGTGGAGAGCTGAAGCGTAACCTTCGGTGAATGTTTCTCCATGCCTCACCGTTCGCTTATTTTTTTGGCTGTATTGAGAAAATATTGTGCGCATTTGCGCCTAGCAAGATATGTATAGTGGAAGGGTAAACGTTGTATGTCATCTGTGTAGAGAGGTGCAACGCGACGGCGAGGCCGCACAAGTCATCAGTGTGGCTGCAAGGCATAATCTGCCAACCCCGACTCGCGCCAGGCAAGCAGCAGGCCGTTGAATGCGCCAAACCCCGTCCGCTTGCTCCCGAAGTAGAGCTGCAGCAGGTTGCGGAAGTCGCCGGGTGAAACGCGGGCCTCGTGAGCCGCTTGGTTGCGGATACGCGAAATGCGCCAGGTCAGTTCGGCCCATGCATCGAAGCTCAGATGCATCCGCTCGCTCAACTGCGGTGCCCAATGCTCTCCCGCTGCCAGTGCCGCCGCAAGTACCGCCCGATTTCGCGGGTGACCAACGGTGCCTAGGGTTTTGGGTAGCCCGCGGCCCGCGCTGTCGGTGAGCGGTGGGCAGCGATCGTAGATGCTCTGCCGAACCAACTCCTCCAGCACGCCCGTAAAGAGCAGGGTTGGCCCCGCAAAGTTCGTCGCCCGAATCGCGTCGATCTGCTGCCAGAGGAAGCGGCCCAGCCCCAGTGTGTCGCGCAGACTCTGGGTGAGGAAGGGGAACTGTTCAAATTGCTCGCCCACGTCTAGTTCTTCGCGCACCCAGGCGATGAATTCCACAAGGTTGGGTTGGATCAGATCTGCATAACGCTGGGCGATGGTGCGTACTTGGCGCGTCGCCACCGCAGCGCGTTCGTCGTCCTCGTCGCCCTCGTCGCCAAACGTGCGCAGCGCTCTGGGAATGTCTTCGAGGCGGGTCAGGCGACTCGGTGGCTGAATGGCGGGGAGGCCCGCGCCCAAGATATGGCACGCCCTTGCCTTCTTGCAACAGTCATGCTCTAAGCTGACAATATCGACCCGCCAGGGGCCGATGTGCGGCTTGGGGCAGAGCAGCAGGTTCTCCAACGCTGTCTCGGTAGAGGTGTTAGCCGCAGCAAGAGAAGTTCCATCGCGACGACGCAATGCTTCGCTCCCAGCAAGTACACCATGAGCGTTGACCGTCAGACTATCCAGGAAGACGCCGTGGCAGCGCACCTCGGCTGGTGTGCGTAGCCGTTGATGTGCCTCGTTGAGCAACTCTTCCAACATGCCATCAATAGCTGAGCCACCTTCAACAAGGACGGGACGAAGCTGCCGGATCGCAACATGCTGCTGCGGGATAAGTGTCTCGCTGTGTGCTAGGTCTGGGCCGATCATGTAGTTCGCGTTGCCGCTCTCCGGTTCCTTCAGAAAGGCGAAAAGCAATACGCCATACGGCTCGCCAAGCAGGTTCAGGTCGGCAATCATACGCTTGATCGGCGACGAGGGAGCATCCCCGCTTTCGCGCTCACGGTAGTATTTGGCGTCCCAGATCACCCCCGGCTCACGCCAGATGGTGCCGTACTCATCCGCGACGCCTACGGGCGCTGGCTCAATCCGCCGCAGATAGTAGTCCGGACGCACGCCGGGAACACGATGCGCGTCATCGCTCCGTGCTTGCCAACTCGCCACCGTTGGCTCAGGCACCGCCTGGTCGTGCTGCAATTCATACATGCACTCCAGCCAGCGGAAGCGCAAGCGCATTGGTGCCAGGCTGATGCCACGCGGCTCGATACAGCCCCGACGGTCGAGGAGGCTCAGGAGTTCGTAAAAGATCCAGAGTTGGTAGAGATAGTTGTCCCGCTTGGGATCGGCACCGAGCATCGCCGTGGGCGCTGCGCTCAGCTCACGATCAAGCAGCCGGAGTTCGCGCAGCCTCCCCCGCCACTCCAGCAGATCGTCGTACGCACTGTTTATGCCCGGCTGTGCCTGCTCAATGACCAGCGCTTCTAGGTCGCCAAGCTCATACTCGTGTTGAGCTTCCAGCAGCGACCGCGCCTCACGCTCCAACCCGGCAAACTGTGGAAAGATGAGTTCGCGCGAACAGGCGTCAACAATGTCGTAGAGCGGGTGTTGCACCGCCGCTATTGGGTCGTGGGCCTCCTCACGCTCGAGCAGACGCTGGGCAAAAGCCTGGTACTCCAGAATCGTCACGACCGTGAGCAGGTTTTCAGGCGTCGCGAAATGCCTCCGCCGCTGACGCGTATGCATCGCGAGCGGCGGCTCATCAGGCAGATCGCGCCAGCTTGCCGCGATGGTGCGCGGCCAGTCGATCCGGCCACGGGTGGGCAGCGCTTCAACCATGATCGCCCGCGGCGCCGCGAAGCTGAGACGCCGCTTGATGCGTGGCAAGATCTGCGCAAAGAGCTCTTCGCGCAGGTAAATCACCACGGCCAGTTCGCGGAGCCGGGCTAGTGCCGCATCCTCATGCAGGGCAGGTGCGGCGCTCAACTCAGCGAAAGTCGCGGCGAAACGTGGGGTGTCATAGCGGAGCAGCAATTCCACCATGCGGCCCTGCATCCAGAGGAAGGATGAACGATGAAGGGTGAAAGGTGAAGGATGAGGGGTGAGGGGTGAAGGATGAAGGGTGAGGGGTGAAGGGCTGGTCGCGTCGCTCATGTGGTTGTTCCATCTCCCTTGCCTTTCTGGCGGAGCTTGCGCACAGAGGTGGTAAAAATAGCAATGAGTTGGTTTGTCTCATCGAGCAGCGGGGCAACCAAGGGTTCAGCAACGCTGTCGGCCTCGATAAGTAACTCAATCCAGTAGGCCGTCTCATCCAACTCCTGAATAGAGATGCCGAACTTGGCGGCCATCTCGGCGCTACTCCGGGCACGATACCCCTCACGATAGTTGGCTCCAACCGATGTACCCGAGCGCAGCAGTTGCCGCCCAATAACTTGCGCCTCAGTGGTACGCGGCAAGGCCGCATATAGCTTGATAATCCGCAACGCATAGGCTTTCGTTCGCTCACGCAGCGGCTTCGGCACTTCATCCTTCATCCCTCATCCTTCATCCTTCATCCTTCCCTCAGTCTACGCACGCGCCGCAGAAACTCCCCGCTAGGCGGCAGGCTCAGCGCCTCAGCGGGCGCAAAGAGGCGTTCAATCTGCTGCACGGTAAGCTGTTGATCGCCCTCTGGGTCGAGCGTGCTGGTACCGTGATAGGCGATTTCTGCGTCGCGCAGGGCGCACAGCATGGCTGCCCGACGCCCGTTGGTGCGGCCCACCCTGGCCATGGTCTGAAGCTTGGTGACCAGTGGCTCGCCTTGGCCGGCAAGTGCAATGAAGTGTTCAATCACCTGCTGCTCATCGCGCGTCAGCACCTGCAACTGGTCGGCGATGACGTCGGCGAGGGCCGTATCAAGCGCCTCTTCCCACGGCATGCCAATCGCATGCCCGGTCAGCAGGTTGGTCAGGAGGGCGACCAGTTGGGCCGTGCCGAACTGGCGGAAGTAGCGCAGTACGCGGAAGATGCGCCAGAGCGACGTGAGCGCCGCCTCAGCCTCCGCATCCCCGACGAGAATCGCATAGCCTTGCGCGTCAGGTGTTACGCTGAGTAGGTTGGCCCAATGGTAGCTCTGCGGCTTGCCATCAGCCGTGATCTGCTGAAAGCCGTTGGCGTGCATCCGTCGCAGCGCTCGCATGGTGGCGATGCTCTGCTCTCTTTCGTACCACTGCGGCGACGGTGGCAAGACATCAATGAAGTCGAAGCGCCGTTTGAGCGCTTCGCTGATCTGATTCAGGAAGTGACGATCGAACGAGTTGAGCGTGCCGATGATGCGGAAATCGGGCGGCAGCGGCACCATGCTGAGTGCACCGCTCGCCATCGGCACGGCCAGGGTCGCCCGGTCACCGCCGCTGAGGGTGGTGAGCAGGCTGCCGAACGCGGCGTCAACCGGCGCCCGCGTGAATTCGTCGATCACCAGCCACACGCCCCGGTAACGCTGGCCATGCTCTTCGTAGGCGCAGCGCGTGAAGCCATCCGGCGGTAGCGTTTCGCCCGCCTGGGTAGCGGCGTAGTGCTGCAAGACCGCACGGGTTAGGGCACCATGTTGGATGCTGTAGCTGAGCCGCCGGTCTTGATCGAGCTGCGGGCCGATGCCACCGACAACATCACGCACGCCCCAGTCCTCCGTGGCCGTGACCAGCATGGTGGCGTAGCCCTGAAAGCTGAGATCGATCCGCTGCACCGGATCGGCGTCCGGCTCGAGGTTCAACACCCAGCCGTAGGTAGCCTCCTCGCGCCACAATAGCTTCGGCAAGCGTTGCGCCAATTCGGTCTTGCCGGTACCCGGCGGGCCGCTCAGTACGACATGCCGCCCGGCCAGCAGCGAGCGATAGACGCGCCGCACGACCTGGGGATCAATGATTAGCTCTTCGGCCAGTTCGGCAAGGCAGCGCTCGAGGTGGGCGCTCTGCTGCAAGGGGGCCTGCGCAGGCACCGGCGGCACACGCTTGCCGTCGCGTAGCGCACCGAGCGCCGCGATAAGCCCGTTGTGGATCGTGGTCGTCCGATCATTGCCGCTGCGCTCCTGCAGATCAAGCGTTCCTGCTGCCTCAGACTCCTGCTCAGCCGCTACCAATTCCGCTGCGCGATACCAATGCCGCAACTGCTGTCGATCCCAGCCTCCTGCCCTTGGTAGACGCTCCTGCTGGGCCGCGATGTCGGTGAGAATTGGGGCTAGGTAGCCGCTTTCACAGGGGATCAGGAGCCCAAGAACCATGATGCACAGGACGGTCCGCGGGTCGCCCCGTGCGTAATCCGGTACGGCGTAACGGTCTTCGTCCAGACGATGGAGTACCCGTAGCCAGCGCAGCCGATCCACGAACTCCTCCACAGTCAGGGCAGCCACAAGGTCGCCTGCGGCTTGATGAAGCTCGCTGGCGCTGTAGTCGCGCACTTCGAGCACCTGAACGAAGTCGCGGATTGGTGTCAGTTCCTCCCACTCCTGCGGAAAGAGTGGCTCAAGGGGGGGAGCAGCCGAATCGTCGGTCATTAAGCCACCCTTTGGCGCATCGGGAAGCGCTGCAAGCATGCCTTCAATGGCAACCGCCTCCTGTTCACTCACGTTGAAGTTGGTGCCACGCGGCTGCTGCAAAATAGAGAGCTTGCTCAGTTGGGGATGCGCGAGCAGTTCGGTGCGGGGCAGGCGCTGGGCCAAAACACGATCGATGCGGAACGTAACCCGCTGCTGCGTGTTTTTGAACCTGCTCGGATCGCGATGGAAACGCCGATCGAGTTCAGCCCCATTGATCATCTCTGGCTCGCTGGTGATGGTGGCCACAGCAAGAATACCCGCATCTCTGCCAGCCTCCCAGAGGTAGACGGTATCGCCGATGCGCAGATCAGCGTCGTGCTGCCGCACCAACCAGAAGAATTTGCGGAAGGCGGCGAGAGCACCCGGCAGATCATAGTACTTCGGGTTGGACTGGAAGATCCAGGCCCGCTCATGTTCGGGCTGCAACATCCAAAGAAAGGATTGCACATCGATCATATCGCGGGCACCGAGCGGGCGCAGTTCCTCGTGCAAGTGCTTGGCTAGCTCCAGCACCTGGCTATAGACCGCAGCGTCTGGCCGGATCGCCCAGTGGCTTTCTGACCGCAGGTGTACCAGCATAGCGCGCGAGGGCGTCGGCTTGACGAAGATCTGGCGCTGCGGATCGGTGAGCATCAAGAAGAAGGTTGCCGCCGGCCAGCAATTTGGCCTCCACTGGCTCAGCAAGGCGACCCAATTGGTGAAGCGGATGGCAAATGGCTCATCACCGTAGAGTAGCGCATAGAGCGTACGAACTAGTTGCTCATCCGGGGCGTTCTCAAGCGGCTGCCGTTCCCAATTGGTGAGCAGGTTGTTCTCGGGGCGCTGGTAGGTGCGCCGGATCAGGTGGGCCGCCTCTGTAAAGCGCTCGTTTTCGATTAACCGCCGGAGTTGCTGCTGCTCAAGGTTGTCGGCGGCATGCTCCGCCAAGCGCACCTTGGCGGTGCGCTCGGCGCGGAGGTAGTGTTCACTCTCGAACGAGCCATACCTGTCTTTGAATTGCTCGATAAGGGGCGTAAGTGTGTGGGCGGGAGGGTGGGTGGGGTTGCTCATCCTACTCTGCCAGTGCCTTCAAAAGCGCCTCGCGGGCGTCGGCGTAGTACAAGATACTCAACTTCATCGCCATGTCGTCGGAGAGCTCGTTGAGTTGGCGGCGCGCGGCGATGGGGATGAGCAGGATGCTCGCCCCCTTCTCGACCGCTTGCTCGGCAACTGCAACAGCGTTGTAGACCGGGTCGATCCCGCCGCCAAGGTTGAGTCCGCCCACTGCGACCAGCCCGCCTTTGAGGCTCTTCGCCAGCAGTGCGCCACAGAGCGCCAAGAGCAACGGGAGACCCAAGGCAACACCGCTCCGTGCGGCATCGAAGGCGCGCAACTGGAGCGCAAACTCGTGCTGGCGCGGGTCACGCTCGCCGACCAGTTCACGCGCCCGCGTCAGCAGGTTCTGCTCGGCACACTTCACACTCTCGCGGAATGGGCCGGGGGCGCCGACGTTGACGAGCTTGATCCCCGATCCCGGCCCGACGTTGACTTCTAACCGGTAGAGCGCCGTGCCTTCGTCTTGGCTGCCGGGGCTAATCGCCCAGACTTGGCCCGGCGGGAGCGGGTCGCCGCCGACTGAGGTGTCACTCTGCAATTCGGGGGTCACGACGAAACGCTCGATCCCCTCCGCGCCCATGTGGTAACTGAAGTGGGTGTTGCGAAACTCGGCACTCCCGATACGCTTCTGCTGCTCCTTGACCCGCCGACGACACTCCAAGGCGAGCCGCACCGCCCATTCCAGCTCCTCGTCGCCAATCGTCATCGCGTGGCCGGGGTAGAGCAGCTTCAGCAGGCCATCCACGGTGCGATTGACCGCCGTTGTGTCGCGGCCACTTAGGGCACCGCCATAGCTCACGCGCCCCTGCATGGCCGCCAGCCGGTTCTCGCCGCGCAACTGCGTCCATGCCTCGGCAAGAAAGTCGCTGACGAGGCCAAAGTGGCTGGTCAGCAGCGCGGCATCGAGCTTGGGTACATCCCAGCCCGGCAGATAGGCGTGAACGCGATCCATAAAGGCCGTGTCGTTGCGCATCTCCGGCGGCAAGGGGCCGAAGAGGTGCCCGATGCGCTGCTGGTGCGCTACGTCAACGTCGAAGTTGCCAACCATGACCACGCTGCCCGCAGCGCGGATGCTCTCGCGACCGCGACTGAACTCGCCCGATTCCATGTAGCCCTTCATGATGTTGACGCCATCCTTCTGGTCGAACGAGACGCCTGAGATCTCGTCGAAGCAGACGACATCGTACTGGCAGACGAGGCCGCGCTGCCCGTTGGCGTTGTTGACGAACATGCGCGCCACGGTGGCTTTGCCGCCCGATACCAGATGGGCGTAGGGTGAGACCTGCTGGTAGAGGTGCGATTTGCCGGTACCGCGTGGCCCCAGTTCGACCATGTTGTAGTTGCGTTGGACGAAGGGTACCATCCGCAGCAGCAATACATCCTGGGCGCGCGCCGTGAGGCGTTCCGGCTCGAAGCCGATGCTGCGTAGCAAGAAGCGTTTCCACTCGTCAACCGCGAAGGCCATGCGGCCCCGCGCCAGGTCGTCGAGTACGCCGCGCTTCGAGAGTTGGATCGGGCGCAGCATGCTGATGCCGAAGGGCCGCCCGTTCTTCTCTTGGGCAAGCGAGCCGTCATACTCAAGCTGAATTTCAGCATAGAAGCCGCCCGTCAGCAGTCGCTCATGCTCGCTCACGGTCGCCGCGTCAATCCGCACGTCAGTCAGGCGCAGACTGGGCAGCGCAACGATGTACGAGTCGGTCGCGGTGTCTAGGCGCGCCGTGACAATGTCGATCAGTTTGACCGCACCACGCTCACGGGCCCGCGATTTGAACAACTCCTCTTCGCCGGCCCGCACCGTGCGCTCGCGCATCTGGCGCTCGACCACCTGGAGCCCTTCGGCGATCTCGTTATCGTCAATGCTGGCACAGTAGCGCCCCAGCAGAAACTCGCCAACGTAGGTTGGTACCGGGTACTGACCCTTGAAGCGCTGGGCGAGATCTTTACGCACAATAAAGCCATCAAAGGCTTGGGCCGCCAACTGGTCGAGGGCGTCAAGTTCCATCAGGCACCACCTACGGTTGTCCCACGTTGGCTGAGCAGACTGCCATCTTCGGCCAACACAACCACCAAAACGCTCGCGCCCATACGATCTTCGTCTTCGACGAGGAGCGCGGCACTGCCATTGCTGCCCAGCGCACGCGGGTTGGCTACCAACGAGGTGCTGGCGTCGGCAGCATGGCTGCGTAAATCTACGGTGAGCGGCAAGGCGCTACCCTCGACAACGACGGTGCAGCGCAGGCCGCGCCAATCAATGCGCGCAATACGCACAGTGCTGCCACCGCTACGCGTCACCTGCACGCGGGGAATTACGCACTCCTGGGCGCTCAGGCCGCCGTGGGCGTAGGTGTGGCCCGCCTCATAGCAGGCGATCCCCGGCGGCGTGGCAATCGACACCGTAGCATCCCAAAACCAGGGTAGCGTCTGCTGGTCGCTCTGCACCAGAGGCTGCAAACGCGCACAACGCTCTTTACGCACGACGGTCAGCGTGGCCGGTAGTTCAACCTTGGGCAACTCCCCCGGCAAGAGCAGCCAGCCATGATCAGTGATGACCACAACCTGTTGCCAGCCCGCCTGTAACAGTTCGGCAATCCGCCACTCTAAGGCGCGCAGTTCACCGCTGACGTGCTGGGCCAACCTGATCCCATGCTGATGGCCGTAGCTATCGATGGCCCCCAATTCACACCAGGCACGCCCGCTCGGATCACCCGTCGCTGCACCGCTGAGTATCTGAAAGCCCGCCCGCTCCAACTCGCCACGCAACACCTCCGCGCTCGCCGTGCGCTGCCGCTCGGCAAGCAACGGCGTCAGTTCACTCGCTCCGCTCCCCGTAAAAGAGGTCGCCACCGGCGCTACCGCCGTCTTCGCCGTTGGCGTAATGCCAGGGAAGGGTGCCAGCTCTGCACTCAGTGCAACGCTCACGCCCTGCTGCTGGAGGGCGCTCACGAAGCGCTGCGCCAGATCGTAGCGCAAGGCATCGCAGAAGAGCAGACAGACGCCGGGAGCGATCGCCTCCCCCACGAGTGGGGAGGAGGGAAGAGACAGAGCCACCGGATAGGACTCAGCCGCGCATGCAGCCTGGAACGCCCGTGCGCCCTGTTCGAGCCATGGCTGGTAGAGGGCGCGCAAGGCCGTACTCACCGCCGCAACATCGCCCGCATGCTCAACACATGCCAGCGCTTGCAGCGCCGCCGCATCGGCGCGCCAGCCACAGTCGGTATAGCCCTCGACGATCGCGGCCAGCGTGCTCCCGTGTAGCGCCAGCGACGTGTAGGTCACCAATTCGTGCAGCGCGGCCAGCGCCCCTACCAACGGACTCTGGCCCAGCCGCGCCCAGACCCAGGCGCGGCGCGGGGCGTGTTCGCGTTCAAGTTGCCCCAACTCGGCGCGCCCATCGGCCAGGTGCAGCGTACCCAAGGCGAACAACCGCTCACGCAGCTTCTGCTCCTCGGCTTCATTATCCTGCGGCCACGTCTCTTGGCTGTCGAAGAGCGCGAGTTGGCCTGGCTTGGCCCGCCGTAAAAGCTCCGGCAGGTTGGGATAGCCGTCGGGCGCTTCAGCAAAGCGCGTCCAGACCTGCTCCCACGCACCCTGACGACCACCCAGCCGCATGGCGGCGCTGAGTTGGCCGTCGCGCTCCGGGTTGAGATCGTAGCCGCGCTGCACCAGCGTGACAAAGGCGGCCCATGCGTTGGCGTCACTCTGCTGCCGAAAGCGCTCCGGGTTGTCGAGCCAGAGCAGCAGGCTGCGCGGCGTATCGGGGGTCAGCAGAGCATCAAAGAAATCGGCGCGTAGCGGCGCGGCACTACGCAGGCGCGTCAGCGGCTCATCAACCAGGCGCGGGAGCGCCCGCTGCAAGGCATCGCGGGTCATGCCATCGCCAACGACCTCAACCGCCGCGCCGTCAGCCGCCTGGAGGAAACCGGCGGGCGTCCACTCACGCCCATTACGGTGAGTCCAGATCACCCCACGGTACTGCAACTCAGCCAGAGGCTGGAGCGGGCGCGGACACTCCTCGACCGCCCGCAGATCAGCTTTACTCACCCCCGGCAGATAGATAATCGGCGTCGCCCCGGCGGGCAATTGGTCATCAAGCGTCCTCGCCAACATACAGCGCAACCAATAGGCCGGGCCGCTGCGCTGCGCGGGCAAGTAGGGGCCAAACGTCAGCAGCGGCAAGAGATCCCGCAGACGCTCAATCAGCGGCGTCCACAGCCGATCTTGATCAGGCCACAGCACAGCAGCCGGCGCAAGCTGATCGTTGCGATTATAGGCACTGGCTCGCTTGAGCACCGCAACAAGTGCATCAAGTAGGGTTTGGTTCGGCTGGGTCACAAGCTCCTCGGTAGCTCACGATGTAACAGCAGTTGCTCTCCTATTTCTCTGGCACGCACAGTATAGCGTACCACGCGCTTCTGAAGCGACGGATAGGCTCTTAGACATGGTTCGTGGCAACGTTACCGTTCAACTCTATGCACAAAGGGCTTGTACCGATGCCTACGGATTCCTCGTGGGGATGCGCTCTTTGGCCCTCACCCCCCGGCCCCCTCTCCCGCAAGCGGGAGAGGGGGGGGAAGAGAACGCGATTCCTGGTATTCCTCTGCGATCTCATCATGAACGCCAAGACCCTCACCCCCCGGCCCCCTCTCCCGCAAGCG
>RSAS01000735.1 GCA_003934145.1 Candidatus Viridilinea halotolerans
ACGAGCACCACGCGGCGCACGGCACCATTGGGCGTAAAGCCGGTCGCGCGCACCTGGATCGCCTGCGTAGGCTGCAACACGCTTGGGGTGATGGTCAACTGAGGTTGCCGAACAAAGCGTACCGCATCGAAGAGCACCCGCGTCGAGTCCGAAGCCTCTGACGTGCCACTGTGCAGACGTACGCTACAGGCAACATCGCGGCCCTCACTGCAGGTCATAACGCTCAGGTCTTGCCAAGTACCAGGTGCGGTGCGCTGATTGAAGGTCACAGAACGCTGCCCATTGTTGTCATTAAGCTCATAACGCGCCGCGCTGGTGGCTGACGATCTTATCGTCGGATACCAGACGGAGGCTTCATAGTGGCCAGCATGGGGCAAGGTGGGCGTCCAGCGCCCCACATCGGCATCGGTCACCGGGGCATTCAGGCGATTCGGCACGGCGAAGGCGGTTCCGTTGAAGGGGCTGCCATCGGTGACGGTGTGCCACGAGGTTCCCGGCAAGACGAAGTTGGTGAAGCAGGAACCCTGCCCGTTGGGGTTGGGGTTGTCGCAGATCACCTCAGGGGTGACGCGCACAAACTTGACAGCATCGAAGAGTACCCGCGTCGTACCCGACGCCTCGGGCGTGCCAGCGTGCAAGCGCACACTACAGGCGACATCGCGGCCCGCATTGCAGGTCATCTCGGCCAGTTTGTGCCAATTGCCCGGGGCGGTGCGCTGATCCCAGGTTACATGGCGTTGGCCCCTGGTATCGTTGATCTCATAGCGCGCCGCGCTGGTGGCGGGCGACGTAATAGTCGGGTACCAGATATAGACATCATAGAGGCCAGCGTGGGGCAAGTTGGGCGTCCAGCGCCCCGCATCGGCATCCGTTATCAGGGCGTGTTGGCTATTCCAGACCGCCGAGGCCGAACCGGCGTAGGGGCCGCCGTCGGTCACGTTATGCCACGACGTCTTCACGAAGTTGGTAAAGCATGAGCCTTGGCCATTCGGATTGGTGCTATCACAGACCACCTCATCGGAGGTCAGGCGCACAAACTTAACCGCATCGGCCCAGACGCGCCGCGTATTTTCCGGCTCGTGGGTGGTATTGTCGAGGCGCACGCTACAACCCTCACGGCTCTTGCCCACAGCACAATCCATCACCGTCAGCAGATTCCACTGCCCGCCATTACGGGTTTGGGGCCAGGTCAGATAGTGTTGGCCAGCGCGATCATTAATCTCATAGCGCGCCGTATCGGTCGCAGGCGGCTGGCTCGTCGTCGCGGGATACCAGATATAGACCTCATAGAGTCCGGCCTGGGGAATAGTGGGCGTCCAGCGCGCCGCATCAAGCTCCGTCGTCGAATTGGGAGCGCGATTGTTGAGCCACTGGGCATTGGTGCTATGGGGGCTACCTGTGGTGCTCATCTGCCAATCGATTTGGGGGGCGCTGGGGGTGCTTTGGCTAAAGCATGAGTCGGGAAAGTTGGGGCGCGTATTGTCGCAGATGAGTTCGGTGGGGCCGAGGTCGCGGCGGGCCTGAATAAACGCCGAAGGATCAACCCATCCCTTGTCAGGAGGCGTTCCTGTTCCGCCACAGCGTGGCCAGTAGCCAGGGCCTGGTGGGTAGTTACGATGTTGTGAACACGCTGCATTGGCTCCATTGATTTCATCACGAATATAGAAATCTCGTATCTCAAAGTGAAGATGCGAGTTTCCCCCGTCATCAAAGATACGAGCTATTTGCTGACCACGACTTACCGCTTGGTTGACCGCAACATCAGCGTACACATGCCCGTACATTGAATACCAAATTTCATTATTAGGAAGTATATGCTCAATTACTACGACATTTCCGGGATAGTCACCTGATGCAAATTTTACGACGCCATGACCGATCGCGTATACTGGCTCATGCGCTGAACGGCCATTACAAACTCTATTTGATCCTGTACACCAATCCTCGCCTGCATGGTTAGAACCCTGATAGACTGCATTCGCATGATTAAAACCATGCCAAAAAGTCCATCCTGCACCATCAGGCTTGCCGACCGGAAAATCAAAGCCATCCGCCACCACGACATTCGCGGGTTGCAGCAGCGTATCAGCGGTAGCGGGCTGCACATCCTCTTGGGCGTGCAGTACCGCCAACGGCGCAACCAACAGCGTAACCAGCAGCAGGGCGAAGAGGCTCGTGAATGTACGGAGAAGAGACGTGCGTTGCATGGAAAGATCCTTTCAACTTCTAGGGTAACGAATGGTCGTCAGGAGAGTAAAGCCGCGCTCAGGGCTTTTTCCAAGGGAAAAAAAGCGGACATGGGGAAGAACCTGGTTCTTCCCCATGCCCGCTTCCTCCAAAACCGTACCTTTTAGCTCCAATACCTTTCAAGTAAGGACGAGCATAGACCTCACAGGTCTTTGCTGAGGGGGTGCTCATGTGTCGGAGCAGACCTGTGAGGTCTTACTTGAAAGATATTACTTTCGCCCCTTCCAGCGCTACAACTATAGGGACGGAGGAAGGGTACGCGAGGGAACTAGGTTCCCTCGCGTACCCTTCCTCCAACTCAAGGGGATGCGCCGGTTGGCCCTCACCACCCCAATGGAATCATGGGGGCCGCATGGGAGCTTGGGGGTACTCCAGGAAGGGCGTGGCAGCGGCCAACGGGTTCTCTTCTTCTGCATGGCATTGGGCAATGGCCGCTGCTATGCCCCTACAGGTGGTGATGGCGGCGAGTTTTTTCCGTGCGTATAAGCTCACGCAATGTCGCCAACGCAAACAAGCCTTTGCGCCTTTGCGCCTTTGCGTCAAAAAATCTGATTCACCGTGACGCGCAAGCCACGCGCCACGACCCCGAAGAGCGCATGCGGCGCAAGATCGCCCGTTTTCGCGCATGTTTGCGCCAGGGCTATGCCGCTGAAGATCTGCGCCACCTCTACCGCTTGATCGGATCGCTATGCGTATGGGGCTAAAGCCCCTACTACGAACCACGCTCGTTGACTTACGTTCATGCGTATGGGCGAAGCCTCCCCCCTCCGCCAGGGGGCTAACTTCATACGCGAAGTCCTCACCGCCGCACCAGCGGCAGGTAGACAGTATGGCCCCCGTTGGGTTGCACTAGCTCCGGGGCGGCGCTGGGCAGGCTGCCGGTGTAGATGTTGGGCTGGCTGCTGACGGGCAGGACGGGGTTGCGCGGGAGGCTCTTCGCCGGGTCGAGGCCGCCGCTGGCGAGGTTGGCAATATTGGCACTGTTGGCGGCGACGTTGCTGCTGATGCGGTAGCTTGCCGCGCTGTAGCCATATACCTCTACTTGATACACCCCTGCTACCACCTGATCGGCGGGGATGACGACGCGCTCGTTGACTGTGCCGCTCAGGTTGCTCACCCACGCCGATTGGTCTTCCCGCGATGACCAGACGTAGAGATCGGCGTCGCCTTCGAGGAGCTCAAGATCTACGGTAAAGGCTTGGCCCGCCTCGACCATGTAGCGGTAGACGCGGGTTTGGCCACGAGCAATACGATCGGTGGCCACTTCGTAGTTGACGAGGCGGCGCGCATGGCCAAGCGAGATGTTGCCCGCTCCGTCGCGGGCGCGTACCTGGATGTAGCGCATGCCCGCTGGTGGCGTTAGGTCCCAACGGTAGCTCGTGGGATTTTGCATGTAGGGCAGCCAGCCCGAACGATCAATCGCGACCCAATCTTCAGTCCCTGCGCTGTAGATGTATTCGATGATGTGAACATGGCCTACGCCACTGCCCGGCGCTGGGTCGCTGGCAGCAATACCTACATTGATCTGGGGTGAACTGACCGCCAGTGCGGTGTTGCCATTGATCGTAATCGCTTCGACGACGGGCGCGATCTGATCAGCGGTGGATAGGACTATGCTGCTCCTTAGCGGGGTGTGAGGTAACGTGGGGAGGGCGCAGCCCTCCCCACGTTACCCTCCCCTTAACGCGGCGGCTTGCGCAGGAAGAGCCACAAGCCCACGCTCCCCCCCACGCTGAGGACGAGCAGCATGGCACCAATGGCTAGAGGTAAGGCCCAGGGATTCGTGTTGGTCGCCGGTGCTGGGCTGGGCGCATTGGCGCTGGTGCCACCCGCTGCCGCGTCTGCCGTCGGGTTGCTGCTGGGCACTTCCGGCGAGGTTGCGCTTGGCGTGGGAGCTGGCGGGGTTGGCGTGGCTGTTGGCGTAAGCGCCGCGATCTGCTCAGGCGTCAAGGGCCGCCAAGCCGGATGTTGACCAATGCTGCTGATGCGTTGCGGATCGCCCGCATCAAGGTTGATTAGCCAGAGGCCGTCGGGACGTGTGTCGAAGCTCGTATCGATCTGCTCCGAATTTTGGGCCACCACCAGCCATGCGCCATCGGGCGACCATGCGAGGGCGTTCAGGTAGTCATGGTTGAGCGGTAGCCGTTCTGGGAGACGCTGCGGGTTGGCTGCATCAACGAGGAAGAGCGCATTGTTCCAGGCGTAACCCCACGAGTAGGCATCGCTGGCCCAGCAGTCGGCCCCGATCACTGCGAGCCTGCGCCCATCGGGCGACCATTGAGCATCGAAGACTGTGCCCCGATTGGATGGCGTTGGGCACGAATAGTAGTCGTGATCCCAGGCCACAGCGGAGCGTCCGGTTTGCAGCGTGCCACTGACACGATGGAAGGAGATACTCATGACCTGTTCGCCATCGAGTGCTTGGAGGCGGATCGGTTCGTAACTCTCTTGGGGTGGATCAGCCATCAATCCGCCATGCGGCGAGGAGCGCACCAACGACCACGTCACCCCGCCCCAATCTAAACCGCCCAAGAGGCGCGCAAAGCGCAGCGTGCCATCAGGGGCAAATGTGGGCAGAAACTCATCAGCGGGATCATTGCTGATCGCCGTCGTCGTATCCGTCGCCAGATCGAGCAGATAGATGTCGTAGTTGCCTGTGCGGTTGGAGGCATAAGCCAACTGTGTACCATCGGGCGACCAAGCGATCTGGATGCCGCCATAGGCACCCGGGCTGCCCACCGTGCCATCATCAACCAGGGTGGTGGTCTGACCACTCGGCAGATCGAGCAGGAAAACATTGCCTTCATTGATGAAGGCGATTTCGCCAACCGTGGGCAAGGGCGGTGGCTCGGAAGCCCGCAGCCAAGCGGGCGGAATGGGCACATCCCAACGCAGATCGGTCGTGTCGGCAGGCACATCCATGATGCGCTGGAGGCCACTGCCGTCGAGGTTGACCACCCAGAGCGCATCGTGATCACGGCCTAAGTCGCCCGGATCGCTCGTAATGAACGCGAGTTGCTGCTGATCAGGGCTGAGCGCCATTTCACGCGCCAGCATCCCGGTGACCAGCACACGCTCGTTTTGGCCATTGGCATCAGCCAGGACGAGATCGTAGCTCGGTTCGACGGTTTGCTCCGGAAAAAAGATACCTTTGCAGACATAGCGGCTATAGACAAACTGCTGATCCGCAAGCCAAACGGCACTCGTGGGCATACCACTCAACTGCACCTGCTCGCGCCCAGCAGCGACAAAGTTACCGGCGCAGGCAAGATCCCATGCCTCAACCGCCCACTGCCCAGCGGGATGCAGCCACACCCGGGTATCGTAAAAGCGCATCCCTGGAACTTGCGTAACCTGCTGTGCAGCCAGATCAATTTGAAAGGGTTCACAAATGGCGATCTCCCCCATCCCTTGCAGACAGGCGACAAAGAGGAGCTTGGTCTGATCGCTACCCACCACGATTGAGGCCAGCCGCGCATCGCCGTGCTGGTAGGCAAGCGGGGCAAAGTGATTGGGAAATTGGGCGTAGAAGTCCATGCTACTGAGCAGCGTATCGGGATAGCTGTTGGGATCGGCAGGGAAACGCTGGATCGTGAAAGAGCTGGGATTGAGATCCCCCAAGACAATACCTACAAACGCACCACTTGACATCATCTGGCTGCCACGGGGTGGGGCCGGGCCAACGCGCACACTACGCTGCTGGGCCAGATCAACCATGTAGTGGCGGCCAGCCGTACTGTAGACAAGGCCAAGCTCGGCAGGTTGGGCCGCTCCTGGCGTGGCGAGCAGGAGGATGGCGAGGATGAGTGTGAGGGGAAGGGAGAGTTTGGGCATGAAAACCTTTCAGATGAGACGGGTTTTATGAGAAAGTACCACAAAAACCGTACCTTTTGGCCCCTTCCAGCGGTACAAATAGAGGGACTTGTTTTACCGTGAGGAGTGGCTATGGATGATCAGACCGCTGCCGATTTTGATGGGGCTTGGAAGTACGCCCTAGAACACTACATGCCCGCCTGTTTGCACCTCTTCTTCCCCAAGGTCTACGCGGGGGTTGACTGGGGCCAGCCACTGATCTTTTGCGACAAGGAGTTGGAACAGATCAACCCCGAAGCGAACACGGGTAAATTACGTGTCGATAAGCTCATCCGCGTTGCGTGGCGCAATGGTCAGCCCATGACCATCTTTGTCCATCTGGAGATCCAAGCGCAACGCGACGTAGACTTTGCCAAGCGCATGTGTCGCTACCATGTGCGCCTCTTCGACCGCCAGAATGGGCCGGTGCTGAGCCTCGCCGTACTGGCCGACGACGATCTCCAGTGGCGTCCCGACCATTTTGGCTACGATATTGCCGATTGTGAACTCATGCTGCGCTTTCCCACCGTGAAACTGTGGGCACTCGACGCGCAGATGCTCGAAGCGAGCGCCAATCCCATCGCCACCATCACGCTGATTCACCGCGATGCCCAAGCCACGCGCCATGATCCGGAGGAGCGCATGCGGCGCAAGATCGTCCGTTTTCGCGCCTGCTTACGCCAGGGCTACACCGCTGAGGATTTGCGCCACCTTTATCGATTATTGGATCAACTCATGCGTTTGCCGCCCAGCATTGATGAGCCAGTGCGTGCTACAATGCGTCAGATAGAACAGGAGGAGCGTGGTATGACCGCTTTTGTAACCAGTATCGAACGGCTTGCCCGTGCCGAGGGCGCAGTCGAAGCCAAGCACGAGATAGTGCTGCGCCTGTTGAAGCGCAAATTGGTGGCGCTCAACCCGGCGTTGGAGGCTGAGGTTGCGGCGCTGGACACCACCCAGTTGGACGCACTGAGCGAGGCGCTGCTCAGTTTTACGGTGCAGACGAATCTTGAAGCATGGCTGCGGGGGGAACGCGAGGGATGGGATGCGCCCGCATTTGAGGCGTCGGTCTATGTCCAGGCTGAACGCAACATGGTGCTGCGCCTGCTTAAGCGCAAATTGGGGACGCTCAGCGAAGCATTGGAGGCGCAGGTCGCAACCTTGAACCCCACGCTGCTAGAGCCGCTGAGTGAGGCACTGCTCAACTTCACGACGCAGGCCGATTTGGAGGCGTGGCTGCGGGGGCAGGGTGGGGGGTAGGGATGCATTTGGGTGTGACCAAAAGGTGTAGGTAGGGTGCGCGAGGGAACCTGGTTCCCTCGCATCCTCCTCTCGTCCGGCGGGGCGTGGGGCGCAGCCCTACAGGTTGTGGTCACACCCTATTGCGTTGTGGTGCGACCACAACCAGATTAACCGCCATAACGATGAAAAAGAGCGCGAACGCGAGATAGTAACCAGGTTCGTAGCCAATGGTCATGACCACCAAGTCTGCATCTTGAGCGCGAACTAACGCATCAAACGCACGCCGGATAAAGAGCATCGCTGCAATGCCAAAGAGCGCGGCGGCGGCGGACAAGATGGCGCCCAAGGGTAGGCGCATAAAACTCACCCCAAGACCCACCAACGCCGCCAAGAAAGCCAGACGGGCCGATGTCAACGGCTCAAACTCTTCACCCTCAACCACCTTCCCGAACATCAAATCTGTCCCACTAAACGTAAGCTGAAAATTCGCACCTTCACAAGAGACAGTAACGAAGGAGAGCAAGAAGCAGAGCAAGATTGCGCCAAACATCGCCGGCGAGAAGCGTCGCGCCTTGACAGCGGCATCGGTTACGTTAGCAGGCAGAGCCGGGGCAGCCGCAGCGGGGGGGGAATGGGGTTGAGCTAAGGGTGCCGCAGCGGGCGCCTCGGCACTCAGCGCAGCACCACAACTCGCACAGAAGCGCGTACCGGAGGGGGTGGACGTACCGCACGATGGGCAGATGGTCGCAGATGGGGTGGTCATGGTGGTGCTTCCTTGGGCTTTTAGACGGATCAGCGGCGGATGAGCGGCAAATAAACCGTCTGCGGGAAGAGGGCTTCCACCGTGCGATTACGATCCATCGTGATGGTCAGGGTGGGCGTCGTTACGAGGTTGCCGTCCACGCGCCAACCAAGGAAATTCACCGTCTCGTCAAGCTTGATGACTTCAAGCGTGATCTCTTGGCCTTGTGCGAAGACATAATTGGATGTTTCGGGCAGTACATGGACGACGGCACGGGCGACCGATATGTTGCTCGCCAGGGTGAGCCGAGCGGCCTCGGCGAAGGCGCTACTCTGGAGTTCGGCGGTACTGAAAGCATTCTGCAGGCGTAGAGGCTCGATATCCTCACGCGTCTGCGGCATAAGCACCACATCCGACAGCGTAAACACGCCGGATTGCCCGTGGGCCGCGATGTCCAAGCCACGGAAGGGGATGCGCAGGACGTGGGTGCCTGCCGCAAGCGTTTGCGTCTGCACGCTGAAGCTGAAGGGCTGGCCCTGCGGATCGATCAGGTTGGCTTCAATCGTAAAGCTATCGGCTACTTCCGTGATGAACTGCCCCGTGAAGACGAGTTCGTCGAAGCGCCCATTGCCATCGAGGTCAACCGGTGTCGCCTCGCTGATCGTCGCACGCAGCAAGGGGCGTTGGAACTGACTCGATTGCAGGGTGAAGTTGGCGCCAACATGACTACGCACATCAAGCACCGTCCCATCCTCAGCGCTCACCTGTACAAAGGCGAGGCGAACCTGCTCATTGAAGTTGAGTGCCCCCAGGTAGCTGCCGTCAAAACTGAGCGTAACCGTCGTGTTACCCGTGATGCCATTTACGCTCGTCTCGCTCGCCGCAAAGCCCTGACCATCAGCGATGCGCTGCAAACCGGCGCTGACCTGGTAGGTATTGGCGCTGGGCAGGTTCAGCCGCAAGGTGACCTGCAACCGATTGTAGAGGCCATCATTGCTGCTATCTTCGCCCGCAACCTCGCGGAAGTTGGGATCAATGATGCCGCCAGCGATGGCCAACGAAGCGAGCAGCGTCTCGCGCGTAAAGCTTGCGCCACTGGCCCGTTGGCCACTGATCTGCACCAAAGCCAGGATCGGGCCAAGCTCGCTCGGATTGACACTCGCCACATAGCGCCCACTCTGGAGCGGATCAGGGCTAAAGGTGATGGTGCTGGGCGTAGCTGCGCCGGGCAGGCGCACCTGGCCCGTCACGTTCAGACCACTGCGGCCAATGGTGCCATCTCTGACGATCACCGCCAGTTGGCCACTCGTACCACGCACAATTTGCGCCTGCGAGTCGGACGTGATCACCAGATCGGCATCGCCCTCAGCGACGATCTGATAGTTCGTGGTCTGGCTCGGTGCTGCCAGCACCACCTGCCAGGTGCCAACCTCCGGATTAGCGACGCCCACAAAGCCACCCTCAGCCTGGGTGAGCGTCCCGGAGGGGCTACGCAGCGCAAAGGCAAGCTCGGTGGCCTCAGTACGCACGCTCACCAGCAGTTCACGCATCGGATCGACCGTGAAGCTGACGCTTTGCCCCGTTCCGGCATTGAGCGTACCGGCCTGGGTGAAGATGGTGGCAAACTCGGCTGCATCTTCCTGTGCGGGTGCGATTTCGGCCACCTGCGCTTCAGTTGCGGGCGTAATTGGGGCTGGGCTACCGAGTGCCTCACGCGACGTGACGATCTGCCCGATGCCCATGCGATGTTTGAGGGCGTTATAGACACTGCGGAAAAATACAATCTTATTGTGGAGTACTCCGTCAAAATAAGCCGTGCAATTTTCCTCATCATTCCTACCGATATAGCACTCGAATAAAACATTTCGATCATAAGAAAGATCAAATGTATTACTGGCGCTTACAACACCATCGTTATCGCCAGTTATTCCTGCAAGTATCGCTACAGCCGCTATCGAGGTCATGTGTTCAGAAGAAAGCTCAGAATCGTTATACTGCGTTGCCCACGAGTACCAACTCCGTGTGAGATCATTGGCAGGGTTGAAAATCTTTTGCACATAATCTTCCGAAAGGCTATAGCGCGCCCCTACATTGCAAAAATTTATAGCCAACCATGCAATACTTGAACCCATATTAGGCGTCGCTAAAGCCACAAACTGCTCAACCAGAGGATTGCCATTGCTATGCTGAAGATTGATAAAGCGCCGCCCGGTCAAACCACCCATACTGTGCCCAAGGAGTAGGATGCGATCAGGATCGGCGACACCGCGGGCGCTGGCTGGACGTAAGCCATAAATGCGCTGCATCTCCCTATAAGCCAATGCGAGATCGCGCACTTGGTTATCGATAGACTTAGCACCGTCATTGCGTGCGCCCAGATTGGGAATACGATCGTTATCAAGGTACTCACGAATTTTGCCTAGGGCGCGTGTACGATCATTCGCGCATTCCGGATCAAAACCGTGGAGGTAGATGACCGGGCGCACCCCGCCAACAGTGATGGTCGCCCAGGCTACATGCGACTTATAGCCCCGGTTGTGCTGATCAACCACAACCGTAATCGTATTGTCGGCTGGGTTCAGCCGCGTATCGTTAGGAATATCATTCTTATTGAGATCGCTTGGCAGGCTTGGTGCGTTGGGGAAATTGAGACAATTCGAGGGAAACTGAATGGTGATCTCGTTCCAACGATTATTCAGACCAAGGAGCTGAGTTTGCAAGCGACAGTCATTGACCCATACCTCGTTGCGCTGAAGTGGATCAAGATCAAAGACGCGCAGGGTGAGGTAAGCTTGCTGATCAACGAGGCGCGTGAAGTGCTGATTATCGTCGCCAAAATTACCGTAGTGGCGTGTGATCGGTAGATTGAACTCGATGCGTCCACTGCGATAACCGTCCGGTCTTGTACTCACCTGCGTGCCAAACTGGAACTCGCGCAGGCAGGGGATCACTTGCCGATCAGCGTCTGTTGGGGGCAGTTCCCGCGAGCCTTCAGGTGCAGTCGGATCAGGAATCACGCCTGCCTGAAACTCATACGGCCCGAGATCCACGACATCACGAATAATCCGTGTGTCC
>RSAS01000283.1 GCA_003934145.1 Candidatus Viridilinea halotolerans
ACGCCCCCGCAAGGGTGATTCTTTGGGGGCTGCGCCCCCACGCCCCCGCCAAGGGTTTAAGGGCGGACAGAAAATGGGTGCGCCGCCTTGTAAGAACCGCATTGCAACACCAAGAATCTTGACATCTTCGCCCCCTCTCCCACAACGTGGGAGAGGGGGTAGGGGGGTGAGGGCCATCCGGGGCATCCCAAGCGCCTATCTGCGCTCTATGGGATAAATGTTCTGTCCGCCCGTAAACGCCGGCAGGCCCGCCAGAGGCTTACGTTCATGCGCATGGGGCTATGCCCCCGAAGGTGTTTCGTTTCGTTACAAAAATCTTTCCAAAGATATTGCAAAACAACGACAAAGGGTGTACAATGTCTTCAACGGCACGGGCAGACCACCCTAGCCCAAGCCATCCCACCCTCTACTGCAATTCTAAGCGCCGCCTGAGTGCAGGCGCTGAGGCCTGGAAAGGCTATACTTGCGATGCGTGTTCAACTCACCGTTTGCCGCTTTTGCACCCGCAGCCGTCCGGAGTTTTGCCGCACTGTTGCCGAACTCGTGAAAGCTCATCCGTATGAGATCGCTGTAGAAGAGCTTGATTGTATGGCTGCCTGCGAGGATGTGCCGGCGGTTATGATTGAAGAGGATTACTACGCCAACTTGCCCCCGTGCGAACTTATTCGCCTCGTTGAAGCAAAGTTGGCTGAGCCGGTGGCGTGATGGCGAAGTCGGCGAGTTGGTAGCCAGCAGGGGAGGTTCGGAGGAGCTTCGCCCATACACGATCTCTATGCTACGCAAAAAAATAACCCTTGAAGACCAAGTAGCCGTCATTACGGGCAGTTCGCGCGGGATTGGGCGGGCAATTGCCGAGCGTTTTGGGGCCGCCGGGGCACGCGTGGTCGTCTCCTCGTCGCAGCCCCAAGCCGTCGAAGAGACGGTTCACTCATTGTTGGCGCGGGGCGTTGTCGCTAGTGGTATGGCCTGTGATGTGCGCGATCGCGCTCAGGTTGAAGCGCTCTTTGCTCATGCACGAGCCACATTTAAGCAGGTTGATATTTGGGTCAATAACGCAGGTATTTCCGGTACATTCGGGCGCACGATTGATGTGCCGCCTGAAGAGTGGGGACGGGTGCTGCAAACCAATCTCTTGGGTACCTATTATGGCTGCCGTACCGTTTTGCCCTACATGCTCAAACGGGGCAAAGGCAAACTGATCAACGTGACCGGCGGCGGCTTCCGCCAGGCGCAACGTTTCCTTGGCGCCTACAGCGCCTCCAAAGCGGGCATCGTGCGCCTCAGCGAAGCGTTGGCCCGCGAACACGCTGAAACCAAGGGCGTGACGATCAACGTCCTCGCTCCCGGTATCGTGCCCACCGACATGACCAAAGAGTTGGTCGGCATCGGCCCCGCTTCCGAAGTGCTCTGGGCCTTTCCGAAAATCATGCGCATCTTCGGCACCACCGCCGCCGAAACCGCCGAACTCGCGCTTTACATGGTCTCCCCCGCCACCGACCGTGTCAGCGGCAAGGTCTTTGAAGTGATGCCGCGCCACCGTTCGCTATGGCGCTTGGCGCGCGCCGTTTTGCTACGCTAGGGAATCGCGGGGGAACCAGGTTCCCCCGCGTACCCCCCCTAGGAGGGGGGCGCGGGAACACGGTTCCCGAACCTACCCCCTGGGGCGCTGCCAGGAGGGCGCGGGAACACGGTTCCCGAACCTACCCCCTGGGGCGCTGCCGGGAGGGCGCGGGAACACGGTTCCCGAACCTACCCCCTGGGGCGCTGCCGGGGGGGCGCGGGAACACGGTTCCCGAACCTACCCCCTGGGGCGCTGCCGTTTAAGGGCGGACAGAAAACGTGTGCGCCCCCTTCTGGAATCGCATGGCAACGCCAGGAATCTCGATCTCTTCCCCCCTCTCCCACAACGTGGGAGAGGGGGCAGGGGGTGAGGGCCATCCGTGGCATCCCAATCACCTATCCGTGACTTGCCGAGCGAATGTTCTGTCCGCCCTTAAAGGCGCTGCCGGGAGGGCGCGGGAACACGGTTCCCGCGCCTAACCCCCTACTACCGACGGTAGGCAAAAAGCACCATGGTATAATGTGCCCATGGCAAAGACGCGCACCATTTTCGTCTGTCAACAGTGTGGTGCCCAACAGACGCGCTGGATGGGTAAATGCCCTGATTGTGCGACATGGGATAGCCTCGTTGAACAGGTTGAAGCGCGCCCTGGCGGTCGCGGTACGGCTCGTGAAAGCGGGAGCGCCGGGGCAAGGCCGGTGCGTTTGCGTGATGTGCCGACGAGTGGCTTTGAACGCCTGCCGGTCTATGCCGATGAGTTGGCCCGCGTCTTGGGGGGCGGCCTCGTGCCGGGTTCCGTTGTACTGATTGGCGGTGATCCCGGCGTCGGTAAGAGTACCCTGCTCACCCAGGTGGCTGCTCATTTTGCTAGTAAGGTCGGCGCAGCACTCTATGTCAGTGCCGAAGAATCGGCGCAACAGATCAAGTTGCGCGCCGAACGCCTTGGCCTTGATTGCGATGAACTCTTTGTCTATTCGGAGACGTCGCTCGATACTATTTTGGCCCAAATTCGCCAGATTCGCCCCGGCATGGTGATTGTTGACTCGATCCAGACGGTCTATCTCGAAGAGTTGACCGGCGCGGCGGGCAGCGTCAGCCAAGTGCGCGAAGGGGCGCTGCGTCTGATGCAGTTGGCCAAAGAGCTCGGCGTGCCCATCTTTCTCGTCGGCCATGTCACCAAAGAGGGGGCGATTGCCGGGCCACGCGTGCTAGAACATATTGTGGATGTGGTACTCTACCTTGAAGGCGATCGCTTTCATCAGTACCGGCTGCTGCGTGGCGTCAAGAATCGTTTTGGTTCGACGAATGAGGTTGGCGTCTTCGAGATGTGCGGCGAGGGCTTGCGTGAAGTATCCAACCCCTCCCAGGTCTTTCTGGCCGAGCGCAATGCCGGCAGTTCGGGTTCCACCGTTGCGGTGATGCTCGAAGGCACCCGCCCGCTCTTGATTGAGGTGCAAGCGCTCACCTCCACCACCGGGAGCGCCCAACCGCGCCGCACCACCAACGGCTTTGACCTCAATCGCTTGCTGATGTTGGCCGCTGTGCTGACAAAACGGGTGGGTATTCCCCTCTTTAACCAAGATGTCTACGTTAATATCGTCGGTGGCCTGCGCATTGGCGAACCCGCCGCCGACTTGGCGGTCGCTTTGGCGATTGCCTCCTCATATCGCAACCGTCGTATCGAGGCGAATCTCGTCTTGATCGGCGAGGTAGGACTCTCCGGCGAGCTACGCAGCGTCAGTCAGATCGACCGGCGGCTGAGCGAGGCGGCAAAATTGGGCTTCACGCGGGCAGTGGTGCCCGCGACGGCCCAAACGACTCCGGTAGCCGGTATGAGCCTAGAACCCGCACGCTCGCTGGCCGAAGTGGTCGACCAACTGGCCCAGAAGGGGCCGTAGATGAAGCCTAGCCTCAACCTTGTTGTTCGTCTTTTGGGCATGACCGGCCTCGCCTACCTTGGCTGGTTTGTAGGGGTCTCGCTCTCACGCCCCGTGCCAACCGACATGGAACGCGTGGCCACTAACCTGCTGATGCTCGCCGGTGGCGGTTTGGGCCTCTTAGTCACACCGCGCCTTACGCTCGATCCGCTCAACGAGTTGCTGCGCCGCTCGCGCAATGTGCCCCTCTCTGAACTGCTCGTTATGGGGGTTGGCGTGATGCTCGGCCTCATTTTTAGCGTCATGCTCACCATTCCGCTCACCAGCCTCCCGCCCCCTTTGAGCCAAATTCTGCCCATTCTCGTCACTATGGTGCTGGCCTACGCCGGCGGGGCGATCTTTAGCTCGCGGCGTCAGGATATGGGTGAACTGCTCAAGCATTGGCGTCCCGCGAGCCTTGCCGCGCCCCTCCCCAGCAACCCCGAACTGCCTGCGCCCGCCGCTCCCGCGCCGCGCCGCCTCTTGGTAGATACTAGCGCGGTGATTGATGGCCGCATCGCTGCCGTAGCGCGCACCGGCTTCCTCGACGGCACACTGGTCATTCCCGCCTTTGTGCTCGCCGAACTGCAACAACTGGCCGACTCCGCCGACGAACTGCGCCGCGCCAAAGGACGGCGCGGGCTTGAACTGCTCAACGAGATGCAGCGCAATTCGCCCCTTCCCGTCGAAGTGGCCAACGTCGAAGTCGAGGGCGTCAGCCGCGTTGACGATAAGTTGGTCGCCCTGGCCCGCCAATACAACAGCCCGATCATCACCAACGACTTCAACCTCAACAAAGTCGCCGCCCTGCAAGGCGTCATCGTCCTGAGCCTCAACATCCTCAGCGAAGCTATGCGCCCCCTCGTCATCCAAGATCAACACCTCCAATTGATCATCCGTAACGAAGGCAATGCGCGACAGCAGGGCGTCGGCTACCTCGACGACGGCACGCCTGTGATCGTCGAAGACGCTCGCCATCTCATCGGCCACTCCGTAGAAGTCATAGTCACTCGCCTTCACCAAACCCAAACCGGACGCCTCGTCTTTGCCACCCTCGCCCCTGAGGAGTTGTCGGCGCCGCGATGAGGCGGTGAGGCGGGAGGGGTTTTCGGGGAGGGCTTCGCCCTCCCCTTCACGATCATTTATCTGAAGAACTATGGCGCCCCTCCCACCACTCCGTGAAACTCTGGCGGGGTAGGGCGGGAAAGTCGCGGCTCTTTGTCCAGAGGTGCAACGGCGGTGGGAGGCGGCGGATGCGCCCTTTGCGGGTGAGAAAGCGCGCCCCAATGCGGGCGGCGCGCCCGCTCGCGCGGTAGAGGCGCGGGTTCTTCATCGTGGTGGTGTAGGCGTAAATGGCGGCTCGTTCTAGCGGATGGGCCTTGCCCGCCCGCACCGCGTCGGCGCGTAGGCGTAAGAGCAGGTCGGGGATGGCGATGCGCACCGGGCAGACCTCTTGGCATGCGCCGCAGAGCGAACTGGCCTGCGGCAGCATATGGACATCGAGGAGATCGGGTTGCAGCAGGGGCGTCAGTACGGCCCCAATCGGCCCAGAATAGACGCCACCGTAGGCGTGGCCGCCAATTGCCTGGTAGACGGGGCAGGCGTTGAGGCATGCGCCACAGCGGATGCACATCAGTGCCTCGGCGTAGGGGCCACCGAGCATCTTGGAGCGCCCGTTGTCGAGCAGCACCAGATGGAACTCGTCAGGGCCGTCGGCCTCATCGGGGCGCGCCGGGCCGCCGATGACGCTCGTGTAGACGCTGAGTTTCTGGCCGGTGGCCGAACGGGCCAGCACTTGCAACAAAACCCCCAGATCCTCCATGCGCTCACAGATGCGTTCGATGCCCATGATTGCAACGTGAATGCGCGGCACACTGGTCGAAAGGCGCGCATTGCCCTCATTCTCCACAATTACCACCGCGCCCTCGTCGGCCACACCAAAATTCACGCCGCTAATGCCCATGTCGGCCTGCAGGAATTGCTGGCGCAGCGCTTGGCGGGCGGCGCGGATCATCGGCGGCACCTCCGTCGTCGGGGCCATGCCCAGATGCTCCTCGAAGAGGGCGCCCACCTGCTCGCGCGTCTTGTGGATGGCAGGCGCGATGATGTGCGACGGCGTTTCGCCCGCCAATTGGATAATATATTCGCCCAGATCGGTCTCGACCACCTCGATCTGCGCCGCTTCCAGCGCATGGTTGAGGTGAATCTCCTCGGAGGCCATGGACTTCGACTTCACCACCTTTTGCACGCCGCGCTCACGGGCCAGTTCGGTGATGTAGCGGCACGCCTCCGCCCCATCCGCCGCCCAGCAGACGTGGCCGCCATGGCCTTCAACGTTACTGGCAAGGCGCACAAGCAGCGTATCGAGTTGGCTCAGCGCGTGGGCGCGCAACGCCCGCGCCTGATCACGCAGCGCCGCCTCTGCACTCAGCGCCGTCAGCGCCAGCGTCCGGTTGCTAATAAACCGCGTCGTCGCCCGATCCAGGGCTGTCTTGAGCATCGTATCGTGCAGGGCGTGGTCAACCCGATCGTAGAAGGAAATGGTTTGTGTGGTCATTGGGGTTTCTCTTATGAACCCTACGCTTGGCGCATCTGCCGCCCGGTGATCACCATGACCAAGAGGAAACTGAGGCTGGCGATGGCGCTGAGGCCGAGCCAGGTTGTGCTGTCGGGGGCGAGGCCGCGCAGCATGATCTGTTGCAGCCCGGCGAGGCCGTGGGTCATGGGGATGGCGTAGGCGACGGGAAGCGCGGCGGGGGCAAAGCTGTCGAGGGCAATAAAGAAGCCGCTGAAGAAGATGGAGAGCAGTAGCGAGATCATGGCCAATTGGATGGCTTGGCTGTCGGAGCCGGAGAGCGCCGAGATGAGGAAGCCGATGCCGAGCGAGGCGATGATGAGCAGGAGCAACAGGCCGCCAAAGGTGAACCAACTGCCCAACATCGGCACGCCCAAGAGCGCCATAGCGCCGATGAGGACGCCGCTGGCGAGGCCGATAAAGATGGTGTAGCCGAGGTATTTGCCGATCAGCATTTGGCTGAGGCTGACGGGTGCGACACGAAAGACCTCAAAGGCGCCCATGAGCCGCTCGCGCACGAGGGCGAGGGCGCCGAGCGTGATGGCGGTATGCTGCACGAGCAGGGCGAGAACGCCGGGCGAATAGTAGACGACGGCAGGGTAGGCGTTGCCGCGAATGTTGGTATAACGTTGGCCCACCGGCGAAACGAGACGGTCGGGCGGGGTGTTGACGAAGATTTCAAGCGAACCGTTGATCAACTGAATGTCGCTGCGCGCTTGGGCAATTTCGAGCAGGTAGAGTTCAAGCGTATCGTTGGCGATTGCCTGCTCAAATTCTTGCAAATTGCTGCGCAGACGGCGCAGCGTCGGGCGCATGCTCGCCAGTTCGGGCCCCAGGGCGGTGAGGGTGTCTTGGGCGGGCAGCAGCGCCTCGATGCGGTTGGTGAGATCAACCAGTTCGCGGATATTTTCGCGGCTCGCTTGGCGTCCCGCTTCGCTCAGGTTCTGCTCGAGATCGATCACTTTGCCCTCGGCATCGGTGAGGCGCACGCGAAAATCGGCGGCATCCACTTGGGCTTGCGCGGCGGTGGTGCGCAGAATGGCCTTGTTGATCTCATTGATCTGGGCGTAGGCGAGGTACTGGATCCAGCCTTCGGTCATCGGATTAATTGCCGCTGAATGAAATTCAATGATAGGATTGTAGCCACTGCGCAGCGCGGTGACGATGTTGCCGGGCAATACCTGCACCAGATCGAGTTCGCCGTTGGCCAGTTGCGCTTCAGCCTCCGCGCGCTCGCTGGTGATCAGGCGCAGATCGAAATTGAGGCCAATCAGCAGAAAGATCTCCTCTTCGTTGATGCCGCGCAAGCCTTCGGCGGGCACCACCAGCCCGGTGCGCACCTGTGGCGTGCTTTGCACATAGGTGGATCCAAAAAGAATCAGCACCAGCAGCGGGCCGATGATCAGGCTGAGGATCAGCAGCGGCTGCCGTCGGATCTCGTTGACCTCCTTGAGGAAGTAGGCACGCACGCGGATGAGCCAGCGCTGCAAGCCATGCCATTTTGGATGGCTGATTGGAGGTTGTTGCTGGTTGGACATGGCTTCTTAATGCGCCTGGCGCTCTTCGTCTTGGCGCATCAACTTAATAAAGATCTCGTCGTAACTTACATCAAGCGGGGCCGCGCTCGCCACCACGATACGCGGGCGTTGGTTGGTGAGGCGCGCCAGCACTTCGGGCAGCCATTCGCGCGCATCGTCCACCACGACATGCAGATCGGCCTCGCGTTCGGCATCGGGCGCCGGGCGGGCGCTGCGCACCACCTCCTTCCAGCGGCGCAACGTCGCCAACGCACGCGGCATATCGTCGGGATCGGCCAGCGTCATATGGATGATCTCGCCGCTAAAGGCCATGCGGCGCAGGTTGAGCGGGGTGTCAATAGCCAAAATGCGCCCTTGGCGCATCACGGCCACATAGTCGCAGAAGATCGCCTCGCTCACCACCTGCGTCGTGATCACCAGCGTACGCCCTTGGTCGCGCAGTTGGCGAAAATACTCCCAAAAGCGCGCCCGCAACACCGGATCGATGCCCGCCGTCGGTTCATCGGCAAAGAGCAGCACCGGGTCGTGCATGAGCGCCCCGGCGAGCATGAGGCGGCGCTGCATGCCACCGGAGAGATGTTGGCCGAGGCGGTCGCGCGCTTCCTTGAGGTCAACAAAGTCGAGCAATTCGGCCATGCGCTGGCGCACCGCCCGTGCGGGCATGCCATAGAGGCTAGCGACAAACTCGATATTTTCGGCCACGCTGAGGCGCGGATAGAGCACAAACTGTTGCGGGATATAGCCCATACGCTCGCGGTCGGTGGCCGTAAAGTGTGCAGGCACGCGGCCCAAGGTCGTAATCGTCCCGCGTTGCGGCGTAAGCAACCCCAGCGCCACGCGGCATGTCGTGGTCTTGCCACACCCCGAAGGGCCAATCATGCCCAGAATGGTGCCCGCTGGCACCTCGTAGGTCTGGTCGAAGATACCCGCGCCATTGCCAAACTCAAGCGTGACACCTACAGAGGAGATGGCGGTTTCCATAGCTTCATTGTACCAGAGGGCGGCGGGGGGGGACAGAAGAACAGAAGAACAGGTGAACAGGAGAACAGGAGAACAGGAGAACAGGAGAACAGGAGAACACGAGTGTAGACAATTTGCACTCTCCCTCAAGGGCATCGCATTGCAACGCCAAGACATGGTTCGTGGCAAGTTTACCGTTTGCGCCAATAGGTAGTGCCGACTTTAGTCGGCTTCCCATCGCATCCGAAGACCTCTGCCGACTAAAGTCGGCACTACAAATGGTAAAGCGAAAAGCCCCTTCCTGAAACCATGTCTAAGAATCTTGATGTCTTCCGCCCCTCCCCCACGTTGTGCTGTGCATACCCACAAATCTCCGTCCGGGACGACCGACCTGCGAACAAAGCCTACCGGATGCCTTCATGAACCTATTTCCCCCACGTAGGGGCGTAGCAACAGCCATCGCCCAATGCCATGCGGAAGCAGAGAACCCAATAGCTGCTGCTACGCCCTTCCTCGAAGCCCCCAAGCCCCATCATTGCCGCCCCCATGATCTCAATAGGGACATTGCACCTTGGGAGCGGAGCGCGAACGGGGTGCCGGACGCTGATCGCCCCAGGGCGCAGCAGCGACCTTGGAGTTATGGACACCGACCAGCTTGCGGGGGATGGCCGCTGCTGCGCCCCTACGTAGGGTGTCTACGAATTTGTGGGTACTGTATAGCCCACGTTGTAGGAGAGGCGGTACCCGGTTGGTGAGCCTGTCGAACCAGAGCTTGCCGAAGGGGAGCAGGGGGTGAGGGCCATCCAGAGCATCCCCATAACCTATCTGCAACTTGCAGATCAAATGTTTTTTCGCATGTGTATTAATTTAGGCCGACGAGCACGGTTCGTAGTAGGGGCTTTAGCCCCGTAAGCAACCCTTGAACGGCGCTAAAGCGCCTACTACCAGCGGGTTTTGGGGCATCCCTAAGCTTAAGTTAATGCGTATGGGGCGGCTTGCCGCCCCCGCAAAACCCTCTCCGTGTCGTGTTGGCGGCGCAGCCGCCAACACGACACAAAAAAACCACCCAGTTGTGGTATGGTTACCCTATATGTACGAAGATACTATTGTGGCCATAGCAACTCCTCCGGGCGAGGGCGGGCTGGCGGTCGTGCGGCTCAGTGGCCGTGAAGCGTTGGCACTTGCCAACGCCATCTTTCGCCCGCTGCGCCCTGGCCCGTTGCGCCCGTTTCGTTTGCGCTACGGCCAGATCGTTGATCCGGCCACGCAGCAGCGCGTAGACGAAGCGCTCATTGCTTTTATGCGTGCCCCGCGCAGTTTCACCCGTGAGGATGTCGTTGAGCTCTCGCTGCACGGCGGAATAATGCCCGCCCAAACGACGCTGCGCCTCTGTTTGGCTGCTGGAGCACGCTTGGCGCGCCCAGGGGAGTTTACGCTGCGCGCCTTCCTCAACGGGCGCATCGATCTCTCGCAGGCCGAAGCGACGCTCGATGTCATGCGCGCCCAAACCGAAGCCGCGCTTACGTTGGCCCAAGCCCAACTCGGCGGCTGGCTGGCGCAGGAGGTGCGTGCGGCACGGAGCGCGTTGCTCGCCGCCCTCGCCTATCTCACCGTCATGGTAGATTTTCCCGAAGACGAGGTCGCAGCCGAAGACATCGGCCCGGCGTTGCACCATGGGCTGGCGACCGTCACCAAACTGCTACAGAGCGCCGATCAGGGGTTGCTCTACCGCCAAGGGGCGCGCCTCGCCCTCGTGGGGCGGCCCAATGTGGGCAAATCGAGCCTGCTCAACGCGCTGTTGCGCTCCAATCGCGCCATCGTGACGCCCATTCCGGGGACGACCCGCGACACTCTCGAAGAGCGCGCCAATCTCACAGGCATTCCCGTTGTGCTCACCGACACCGCTGGCATCCATGCCAGCCCCGATCCGGTCGAGCGCCTCGGCATCGAACGCACCCACGCCGCCCTTGCGCAAGCCGACCTGGCCCTCTTCGTCCTCGACGCCACCAGCCCGCTCACCCCCGACGATCACGCCATCGCCCAACTCATCGGCGCGAAACCGTGTATTGTGGTGTGGAATAAGGTGGATGGCGCAGAAGTGCAGCCCGCCTCACCGCCTCTCGCCTCACCGCCTCTCGCCTCACCGCCTCCCGTGTCAGCGCCTCCCCAATTCATCTCAGCGCGCACGGGCCAGGGCCTTGAGCCGTTGGTTGCGGCGATTACCCAGACGCTGCTGGGCGGCGTCCCCCCCGCCGCCGACAGCGCCCACCTCGTCAGCAACCCGCGCCACCAAGACGCGCTACGCCGCGCTCAGGCATACCTCGGTGCCGCGCTAGAGGGCTACAAGGCCAAACATCCCCTTGATCTCCTAGCGGGCGATCTCACCGCCGCGCTCAACGCCCTTGGCGAAATTACCGGCGAGACGGTGGGCGAGGACCTGCTTGAGGTGATTTTTTCTCGTTTTTGTATTGGAAAGTAGTAAGGATCCTCTATGTCGTTCGCTCATGCCCATGCGCTACTGAATCGTGGCAACCTTCGCGTCGCCCCGTCTATGAGCCAATACGTTTCAAATAAGACCTCACAGGTCTGCTCTTCTGCACTGGAAC
>RSAS01000597.1 GCA_003934145.1 Candidatus Viridilinea halotolerans
GGTTTGCGCGGGCTAGGCCCCCGCGCCCCCGCCGCACGGGTGGGTTTGCGCGGGCCTTGCCCCCGCGCCCCCGCCGCACGGATGGGTTTGCGGGGGCCTTGCCCCCGCGCCCCCGCCGCAAGGATGGGTTTGCGGGGGCCTTGCCCCCGCGCCCCCGCCGCACGGGTTTAAGGGCGGACAGAAAATGTGTGCGCCGCCTTGTAAGAACCGCATTGCAACACCAAGAATCTCGACATCTTCGCCCCCTCTCCCACAACGTGGGAGAGGGGGTAGGGGGGTGAGGGCCATTACGGGGCATCCCAATCGCCTATCTGCGCTCTATGGAGCGAATGTTCTATTCGCCCGTAAACGCCGGCAGGCCCGCCAGAGGCTTACGTTCATGCGCATGGGGCCGGGCCCCCGCCTAGCAGGATGCTTCGCAAGAAGCGTGCCCCCGCGCAGGGATGCCTACCTTGAGACGTATGAGGATTGTACCACAACCCCTCGCGGTGGGGTGTGACGTAAATGTTTGCATGGCCATGATCGTCTCGTCATCCGCGTAGGGCCGAAGCATGCGCCCCACCGTGAGTTCTTCCCTTTCCAAAAGCTCTGGGCGCATGCTTCGGCCTGAGCAGTTCGCCCCCACGCACCGTCTCCGTGGTTCCACGCGATGTGCCCGTGCGTACAGGCTTGTTGGCGTCCATGCGCGAGTTGGGCCGAAGCATGCGCCTTTGGTTCCATGGCAACCACAAGCACCTTGGGGGGCGCATGTTTCGGCCCTACGAGGCTCTGCAAAAATGTACGTCACACCCCTCGCGGTGAGTTGCTTTCACTCCAGCACAAAGACCGGCACGGTGCTACCACCGCCGGCGGTGACGTTGAGTAGCGTGACGGTCGAGAGGCGGCAGAGGCAGCCTTGCACGCTGCTGCCGAAGAGGAAGGGATCGCTGTCTACGAGGCGCGGGGCAAACACTACCTGGTCGTCAATGAGGGTCGGGTAGGTTTCGTAGGCGATCTGCACCTTCTCTTGGATCACAAAAGGGCTAATGAGTGCGGCGGCCAGGGCGGCATCCCAAGTGGCAGCATCAACCTCCCAGCCGATGGTGATGCCCCGCCCGCCGTAGTCGTCGTTGGGCTTGAGCAGCAGCCGTTCGCGGTTGCGGCGCGCAAAATCGAGCAGATCCAGCGTCGCGCCCTGATATTGCGTCGGCCCCGGTCGCACCACCCGCGTCCAGGGGATGTGCGCCGCAAGGGCGGCGCGCGTCTCCGCTGGAAGATCATATGTGAATTGTTCATCAGAAAGCAGGGCAAAGAGCGACTTTTTGTGAAGCAGTTTGGCGCGAAAGGAGTTGACCACCACACACGCACCAGCGGCATACGCCTGCATCAAGGGGTGTTCCAGCGCATGATCGCCGTAGTGGGTAAGCAATTCACTGGTCAGTACACGTTTGAGAATAATATTGACCGGCGTGGCCTGGTTGTCGTGGATCGCCACCAGTACGCCTTCGCGGAACTGAAGTTCATCGGGGCTACAGATGATGGTGGGCAGGTTGTGTTGGGCAAAGAAAGTAGCAAACTGCACAAACTCGGTAGCGGTGGGCAGACCATGCCAATCCACGATGGCGACACTGGGCGTACCGCCGGGCGCACCGGCTTCACGCCAGCAATCCAAGAGCGTCGCGTGCATGCGTTCGCGGGCGGGCAAGGGGCGCAGACGATAATTGCGCACAAACTCACCCATAATCGGCAGCGTCAAAAAGGCTTCGCTGAGCAGATCTTCGTAGGCAATCGCAGCGGGGCTTTCGGCGTTATATTCAACAAACTGGAGCGAGCTCCCATCCACGGTAAAAAAAGTATCCATGCGCGAATGGGCGCTGTGATCGGCATAGCCAGGATGTAGCGCGATCAGCGCCTGCTCCTGCGGCGTGAGCATCAGCACAGCGCGGATGGCCTCACCCAACGGGCCAGGTTCAAGCGCCGGGGCGACGACGCTGCGGGCGGCGGTGGCGACAAGGCCCACGGCGTGCTGCAAATGGGCATACTGCTGCGCGGTGATCAAACGCGGGCGCAACACCGTCGCCAACGGACGTGCGCCAAAGTAGAGTTGGCGCACCCGCAACTCCTCCGCCAAACGCAGCCACGAGGCGGTCGCCACGTCGGGCGTGAGCAGGGCGTGATAGGCATCAATTGCGGCGCTGAGTGGCATGGTGGGTTTTCTCTTGAGGCGAGAGGCGAGAGGCGAGAGGCGAGAGGCGAGAGGCGAGAGGCGAGAGGCG
>RSAS01000965.1 GCA_003934145.1 Candidatus Viridilinea halotolerans
GAGCAAGACCGTACGCCACACCCCAGCGCAACCAATTAAGATGCAATTGCCCTAAGCTGCGCAGCCACGAATCTTGACACTACTAATCCGATAGCGTATCATGAATAACCATCCATTTACGGAGGAATTGCCATGAGCCATAGAGGTTGGAGCGGAGCGCTGGTACTACTCGCCGTGTTGCTGGTGCTTGGGGCGTTACCGAGTGCGCCAGTCCAAGCGCAGAGCCACGCCTACTTTCCCCAGACCGGCCACTTTCTTGGAGGGTCTTTCCGTGCTTTTTGGGAAAGCAATGGCGCTGTAGAGATCTTTGGCTACCCCATTTCGCCCGAGTTTGTGCAGAACCGCGATGGACGGGTGGCGCAATACTTCGAGCGTGCCCGCTTTGAACTTGATGTGGTCAACAATCAGGCGCACGTCAGCTTGGGGCTGATTGGCCGCGAATATCTCGCTGCCACGGGCCAGGGTTTTCCCCGCGTGGGGCCGGTGAGTGCCCCCGGCGTGCGCTACTTCCCCGAGACGGGCCATACGGTGCGTGGGAGTTTTCTCAGTTTTTGGGATCGGCGTGGCGGCTTGGCTGTCTTTGGCTTCCCGCTGAGCGAAGAGTTGGTGCAGCAGCTCGAAGATGGCCAGAACTATGTGGTGCAATACTTCGAGCGTGCCCGTTTTGAACTGGTGGGCAACCAAGTACGGCTCGGTAGCCTTGGGAATGCCCTCGTTCCCTGCCAACTGCGCCCCGGCGTCTCGCCCTATGCGCCGCCCACTGGCCCTATTCCCGAAGGCGATTCCAGCGTCTGCCCCCAGGCACCCAATGTCAATGCTCGTGCCTTTCCCAACCCGGCAACGGCAGGTAGCACCATCGGCTTTGAGGCCCACGGATACAAACCCGGCGAACGGGTGGCACTCTGGCTCAATCAACCCGATGGTCAAGCTATTGTGTTGCGCTACCGTGCCTATGCCAATGTGGATGGCAATCTGTTGATTGGCTTTCCTACCACCACGGCTGATCCGCTCGGTAATTGGAGTATTGTCGGCCAAGGCCTAGAGAGCGATACGGTGCGCGTCGCGACCTTTACGCTCGTGCGGTGAGGGGGATTTTTCGGGGGCCATGCCCCAATACCTTTCAGATAAGGACGAGCGTAGACCTCACAGGTCTTTGCTGATGGCGTTCCAGTGCAGAAGAGCAGACCTGTGAGGTCTTATTTGAAACGTATTGGGCCATGCCCCCGAACCCCCGCCGGAAGGCGGGGCGTAGCCCCACTTACTCAAGTTCTTTGAGGGCTAACTTGGCGCTCTCGGTGGGTTTGACTTTGCGGGCGATGCTGGTCAGAATGCCCGTTTCGTCAATGACGAAATGGGAACGTTCGATACCCATGTATTTCTTGCCATACATAGACTTCTCGACCCAGACGCTATACGCTTCCGCAACGGCGTGCTGATCGTCCACCAGGAGCGTGAAGGGTAGGTTGTGTTTCGTTTTGAATTTGGTGTGTGCTTTTACGCCGTCGGGGCTGATGCCCAATACGACGGCGTTTTGTGCTTCAATGACGGGGTAACTATCACGAAAGCCGCACGCCTGGGCCGTACAGCCCGAGGTGTCGTCCTTGGGGTAGAAGTAGAGGATGACCTTCTTGCCGCGCAAGCTGGAGAGCTTGACCGGCTCGCCGTTGTCGCTGAGTAGTTCAAAGTCGGGCGCGGGCATGCCGATAGTGAGGGTTTGTTCTGTCATGGTTAGGGTATCCGATGAGGTGAGGGTGCGAGGGCGCGAGGATGCGGGAGAATATAGGGCTGCACCGAGCCAGCATAATTATGCTACCATAGTTCCTACGTTGGTGCATGTTTTACTTGCCTACCGTATTCCAAGCGTTTTTGTCCGTAAACACTAGGCTTATTGACGACCTTACGTCGGTTAGGGTTCATAAAACAACAATTTTCCTCATCCGCATCCTTACAGGTGTCAAGGTTTTTCAGTAGGGCCGACGCATGCGCAAGGATGATCTGCATTTGAAGGAGGTATTGGGGGGCGCATGCTTCGGCCCTACGTGGGTACCTTCGCATCTCACAGTAAAATCTGGTTCACAGAATAGCCTAGAAACTTTATACCTAAGAGACTCCGCGTCCCGCGCCCCGCCTCCTCGCCTCCCGCCTCCCGCCTCCTCGCCTCCCGCCTCCTCGCCTCCTCGCCTCCCGCCTCCCGCCTCCTCGCCTCCTCGCCTCCCCGCCTCCCGCCTCCTCGCCTCCCCGCCTCCCGCACCC
>RSAS01000916.1 GCA_003934145.1 Candidatus Viridilinea halotolerans
TCAAGAAAGGACACGCTTTGCCCCTGGCGAACTCAAACTGTCGGGTAGCTAGACGAGTGACCAGTGACGAGACGGCACATTCTGCGCATCACGCATCACGCATCACGTATCACGCATCACATATCACATATCACATATCACATATCACGCATCACGCATCACGTATCACGCATCACGCATCACGCATCACGCATCACGTATCACGCATCACGCATCACGCATCACGCATCACGCATCACGCATCACGCATCACGCATCCTACCGCACGGCAGCCGTGCGGGCAGTGTGGCGCCAATCAACCTTGATTGTTACAAAGTTATAGAGCGGCACCGGCCCAACATATTTGAAGAGCAGGCGCTGGCCCATCGCGGCATCCAGATCGCGAATCGCCTGATCAAAATGCTCCTCTTGGGTACGATCAATCAAAAAGGCCGCATTGAGCACCATACGGTCGGTGATCGGCGGGTGAATGCGCAGATCATAGGCCAATGGTTCGAGTTGCGCCAGAATAGCGGCGCTATCCCGTTCGCGGCGCTGGTTCACCTCCGCCTCGACCAATTCACCCAACTTGATGCGCTGGTAGTAGGTTTTTTCGCTCGGCAGCCCCGCAATGCGATCGCGCAGATCACGAATTTCTGCACTCTGCTCAGCAATTTCGCGGAAAATATCGTCGGCAATCCAAAAAGCCTTCAGGCCCAACTCAATATGGCACGCCATCTCTTTGAGTTGCAGAGCAAGTTGATCGTACCCTTCACCCAAAAGGTGTTCGCGCACCGTCCGCGCATCCGGCGCCACAATGCCAAAGCAGACGGGTAGGACGGTATACTCGCGCATGACCATCTCCAACACCCGTGTATGGGCCAGCATATTACGCCGCGTGCTATCGTACTCCTGAATGGGCGAATCGCTCACCACCGCCGCAATTTCTTTGTAGGGAATGGTATAAACCAACGCACCCACTTCATGAATACCCGGGGTAGCAAAGGATCGTTCTTCACCACAGTTAATGATGCCGTAGAGGTATTTGCCTGTGGCGCTGGTTGTACTGGCCATGTGAATCCCTTTGTTGGGGGTTGGGGGGGCATGGCCCCCAAGAAATGTTCCTGTCGGGCGGGAGTTCGGGCTTGCCCTGAGCCGAGGCGAAGGGGCATGGCCCCCAAGAAATGTTCCTGTCGGGCGGGGGGTCGGGCTTGCCCTGAGCCGAGGCGAAGGGGCATGGCCCCCAAAAAATGTTCCTGTCGGGCGGGGGGGCGGGGGCATGGCCCCCGAAAATCCCCTCTAACCACTAACCAGTTTCCGCACGCGCAGTTCCAAGATACCGTTGCGATAGGTACGTTGCAGCGTTGCCGGATCAGCGGGAGCGGGCAGGGTAAGCTCTTTCGCGTAGCGTCGTTCTCCGGTGGTGCTGAGCATCAGGCATGTGCCCTCGACGGTAACCTCAACCTCGCCATCGTCCACGCCGGGCAGTTCGGCGATAACAAGCAACTCATCACCTTCGTCAAAGAGATCAACCATCGGCTCACGCACGGGGGCCACTTCGGGGCCCCGCGGCGTCGAGCGCACATTACCGAAACGTTCAACACGGGGCGGGCCGCTGATGCCCGTGCGCACGGTAAAGCCATACACCGCCTGCGGGCGGTCGGAGGAAGCGGGGATCGTCCCTTCCCTATGCACTTCCGTCGGAGCACGCTCGGCCAAATCAGCCAAAATCTCAAGCATATCCCCTAGCCCCTTAAAGATTCCGCCGAGGCCAGAGGTTGTTGCACGGCGTTCGCGCTGCGGGTCATCACTCATAGAAATGCCTCCGCTGGGGGGATGCGCGGGAACCAAGTTCCCGCGCATCGCTTAATACTCAAAAACCATCCCACCATGGGGATCAGCAGGCGCGGATGGAGCAGCAGGCGCGGCGGCGGGTCTTTTTTTCTCGACCGGCTGTTCATCGCGGAGTTGGGCAAGTTGGGCGTCAACGGCCTGAATGCGACCATTCACGCGTGACTCGTGGGCACGCCACACCGCACGTTCCTTCTCAAGCCGTGCCCGCTCCTGCTCCAAGCGCGCAATCGCCATTGCCGCAGGCACCTGGCTGCGTCCAAGGGTTGCATTAGGAATGGAGCGTAATGCTGAAGAATTTCGTTTCATATACTTTTGGTAGGGTGTGGGAAAACCTGGTTTTCCCACACCCTACCCCTTAGCCTACCGGTTTAAGGGCGGACAGAACATTCGCTCGGCAAGTCACGGATAGGTGATTGGG
>RSAS01000236.1 GCA_003934145.1 Candidatus Viridilinea halotolerans
CATCCCCCGCCCGGCGGGGGCGCGGGGGCCTGGCCCCCGCAGCATCCCCCGCCCGACGGGGGAACGGGGGCCTGGCCCCCGCAGCATCCCCCGCCCGACGGGGGAACGGGGGCCTGGCCCCCGCAGGATCTCCCCTGCCGGGGGGCCTTTGGCCCCCAAAACCCCAGCGGGTCTTAGGGCAACCGCCCTACACCTGATACACGCATACGTATCAGCAACGGGGCCAACAGCCCCAGAAAAGCCAACGCCAGCAGCGGCTCAAAGGCGGGAACGTGCAGCGTCGGGTAGGGCGTGTAGAAGAGGCTGGCGCTGCCGTGCCAAGGCACCAGCAGGGCGGCGAAGGTGAGGCCAGCGCCGCTGAGTACCAGTCCATCGTTGCGCCGCCAGCCGTAGTGGCGGTAGTGGCTGCGCGGCGCGCCACGGCCAGCGGCGTAGAGGCTGCCTAAGGCCAGCACCGCGCCAACCAGCAACAAACCCGCCCCCAGTAGCGCCTGGCCCCAGACGACACGCAACAGGATGCCAACGAAGAGACAGGCGAGGCCACCAATGAGCAGCAGACGCAAGCGCTGCGGCACGCGGTCGGCGGCGAAACCGCGCGCCGCGAGCGCCTCGGCAAGTTGAATGGCTCGCTCCAACCCGCCAATCAGCAACGGCAGCAGCAGCGGCAGACTGTCGCGCCACGTTCGCAACTGCAACCCCCGCAACTGCTGCGCCTCACGGATTTCACGCGCATGGCGAAACGTCAGTGGCACATACGTGACTGCAATCGCCACCACGACAGCGAGCGGGTAGAAGGCGCGCGGCACCAAGCGCAGCAGCGCCCCCACCGGCATGGCCGCTCCAAATGCGGCAAACGCAGCAATCAACGCCCCAATCACCAAGCCATTGGTCATGCCATAGACCAACGCCTCCATGGTGAGCGGCCCGCCGATCAGCGGCCAACTGCTCGGCAGACGCACGAGCACTGTGTCGCCATAATGCACTGTCAGCAGGTTAAAGCTCCCGCCAATTGCCACTGTAAAGGCGGCAAAAAGAATCGGATCGAGGGGGCGCTGCCGCCCCAACGGGCGTTCCACTTCTGCCACCAGCGCCAGGAGGAGCAATAGCGTCAGCACATAGAGGGGATTGCGCGTCAACGTAATCGCCGTGATCGCCACCACCAACCAAACCACCCAGGTCAGCGGATGGAGTAACAGCGTCGGCGGGTTACTCATAGTCACCTCCGGTGGGAGTTTTGTAGGAAGGGTGCGCGAGGGAACCAGGTTCCCTCGCGCACCCTTCCCCGCTAGAGCCGCATGGCATGGGGGCGGATCACAAAAGCAAAACGACGCTCGAAGCGGCGCAAGACGCGCAGAATGGGGCCGCCAAACGCACCGAGCAGCAGGGCATTGCCAATTCCTGCCGACGCATCCCAGACGAGCGACGTGGCTACATAGAAGGCGGCGTAGCGACGTAGTGTGTCACCCAGACCAATACCAGCTTGGTAGTACTGTTCCACCGGCCCACTCGCAAACGGCCAAAACCAGAGATTCATGATCGCGCCATAGGCAAAACCCCAAAATGCGCCAAAGAGCACCAACACCACCACCTCGCCGCGTCGCCCCGCCCCCCCCAGCAACGCCACCGGCCCGCGACAGAGCCCGGCGCTCAGACCAATCCAGCCGGCGGTGAGCATCTGGTAGGGCAACCACGCCCCCATCCCTCCCGTGATCAGCGCCGAAACGATGAGCGTCATCGCGCCCATCAGGAAGCCAAAATTGCCCCCGAAGAGGTAACCCGTAAGAATAATCAGCACAAAGATTGGCGAAAAACCGCCCGGCAACGGCAGCGCAATATTGATCATGCGCAGAATCGCATTCATCGCCACTAGCACCCCCAACAACGCAACCAGCAATGCATGCTCTGCCGCCCGCTGGGCTTCCAGCAGCAACGCAATAAAACTCAACCCCACAACTACCGTCAACAACAGCGGCGCATCAGCGGCATGGGCAAGCCCACCCCCACGCTGCGCCACACTAGGCAGCCAAAAAGGATACAGAAAAGCCACCACACCAATGATTGTGGTTAAGGTAATTGTGGCAGCACTGAGCAGACGATCAAGCATAGATGCCTCACGAAGGACGCGAAGGACGCGAAGGATGCGAGCGTTCTCCCCATTGGAAAAGCACAGCCGTCGAACGTAGCCCCCCCCTCTCCCGCAAGCGTTTAAGGGCGGACAGAAAACGTGTGCGCCCCCTTCTG
>RSAS01000115.1 GCA_003934145.1 Candidatus Viridilinea halotolerans
CCGCATCCAGGGTGCCCAGCATGTCGCCGTTGCCGACCGTGTCGCCGCCCGCCTCACCCACGCACAGGCCGATCAGGTCATTGATATTACCAATGAGTCGCTCGATGAGGCGATCAGTGAGGCCAATATCAATGTGCTGATTGAGGCCACCGGCTCAATGACTGCTCTCGCCGGGGCGCTCCCGCTGCTCGCCAACCACGGGCGCGTCGTGCTGCTTGGTTACTACGATACCATCAACGTCCCCTATGCCCCCGTCTTTATGCGCGAGGCCCAGATTCTTGTCGCCCGCGAGTGGAAGTTTGGCCCCGATGGCGACCTGCCCCGCGTGCGCGATCTGATCGCCGCCCACGAACTGGACGTCACCGGCCTGCTCACCCATCGCGTGCCCCTGGATCGCATCCAAGCCGCCTATCGCCTCGCCTTTGAAGATCCGAGTTGCCTCAAGTTGGTTATTGAGTGGCCGCAGGACTAAGTGAGGCGAGGACGCGAGGACGCGCCTCACCTGTGACAATCTAGAAAGCAAATTTCATCATGCCCTCACACTCCAATTCCTCCGCCGCGTCGGCCACGGCCCGTATGCTGGCGGTCTATGGCAAAGGTGGTATGGGCAAGTCCTTCTTTACGACCAACTTGGTGAGTAAGTTGGCGCTGCTCGGCAACCGCGTGATGCAGTTGGGCTGCGATCCCAAACACGATAGCTGCAACGCGCTCTTTGGCGGGGTGAGCCTGCCCACCTTGGGTGATGTCTGGCGCCATTTCAAAGAGGAGGGGCGCGAAGAGGCGCTGCAAGCCCAGGATGTCATCTTTAAGACCCAGATCATGGAGCGTACCACCGTCTATGGCTGTGAAATTGGTGGCCCTGAAGTGGGGCGCGGCTGCGGCGGACGCGGCATTACCTTTGGCTTCGATCTGCTCGAAAAGCTCGGCCTCAGTCAGTGGGCGCTCGATTTTGTGGTGATGGATTTCTTGGGTGATGTTGTCTGTGGTGGTTTTGCTACACCCCTCTCGCGCTCGTTGGCTGAAGAGGTAATTATTCTCTGTGGCAACGACCGCCAGAGCCTCTATGCCGCCAACAATATTGCCAGTGCCGCCAAGTATTTTGCCAGCATGGGCGGACGCACCCGCCTCGTCGGGCTGATTGTCAACCGCGACGATGGCTCCGGTGTAGCGGCCCGTTTTGCCGAACGGGTCAATCTGCCGGTGCTGGCCAATCTGCCGCTCGACCGCAAGGTGCGTGAGTTGGCCGATGCCTGCCAACTCGCCCTCACCGAGCCAGCCTTCGATACCATCTTCGCACGTCTAGCCCAGCAACTGATCACCCGCACCACGCCCCCTGTGGACATGGACGCCGTGCGTCCGTTGGCCTACCAGGAATTCCTCAGCATCTTCGGTGCGGTTGAACCCGGCCATGTGCCCGCAGGCGCCAGTGCCGACGAGTTGCTCGGCGGGCGTGAAGTACGCCCCTTGCCCAGTTTGACACTTGAACTGCGCCAGCAAGCCGTCGGCGCTCAGCCTGATCCCGCTATGCGCCGCGTGATGAACCGCCTACTCAACGAGTTGGGTCTCTATGTCACCGAAGCCAGCCATGATCCCAAAAAGGGCATGACCCTCACCATAGACGGCCATACCACCATCTGCCTCGGCGACGAAGTTGACTTGGAGAGTAAACTGGCTATCCTCGCCGCCCTGCAAAAGTCGGGCGAACCTTATTGTTATGTAGACCTACGACGGCCCGCTAGTCCCTTCTATCGCTGAAGCGAGAAGCAGGAAGCGGGAAGCGTGAGGGAAACAATGCGACTCAAAACACCTTCCAAGATCGCAACCACCAATTATGTCGTGGCACCCTGGCACATGCGTCTACGCTGGTGGTGCGCCGCCCGCTTCTGGTGTTGGTGTAGCAGTTTTGAGGAACTGAACATTGATACGCCTGAACAGGCGAATCCGCTTTGGCGCAAATAGGGGTTTCTGGGAAAACCGGGTTTTCCCAGGCCCATCCGCCCGGCGGGGGCGCGGGGGCATGGCCCCCGAAGAACACCCCTTCCGGCGGGGGCGCGGGGGCATGGCCTTCAAAGGGTTTCATCTGTTCTGGGAAGGGCTTCCCAATGCAGTAAAACGCCTCATGGGTGCGTGCCAACACGTAAACTGCATTGGGACGGGCCAAACCGGGGCTGCGTACCGCAAAAAGCGGCAGTTTATCCCCATTTGGTGAAACCCTTTGAGGGGGCATGGCCCCCGAAGA
>RSAS01000834.1 GCA_003934145.1 Candidatus Viridilinea halotolerans
CCCCGCGCCCCCGCCGGACGGCTGGCCTTGCGGGGGCCAAGCCCCCGCGCCCCCGTCTGAGCAGGTTTATGGGTGGACAGAAAACCTATACGCCATCCTGCTGGAACCGTGTTGCAACGCCAAGAATCTCAACATCTTCGCCCCCTCTCCCACAACGTGGGAGAGGGGGTAGGGGGGTGAGGGCCATCCGGCGCATCCCCATAACCTATCCGTGGCTCCTAGAGTCAATGTTCTGTCCGCCCCCTCTCCCACAACGTGGGAGAGGGGGTAGGGGGGTGAGGGCCATCCGGAGTATCCCCCATATCCCTATTTCCTAGCTCCTGTATCCTTCTTTTAGTCCTATACATCATCCCAACATAGCAGCGTGGATGGGTAGCGCACTGCCGTGAGTGTCAAGCCGTGGGCCGGGGCGGTGCGCCCTGCAGCTTTGCGCTCACGCCCTTCCAGTACGTGTTGCAACTGCACTGCCGTCATACGCCCCCGTCCCACTTGCAACATCGTGCCCACAATCACCCGTACCATGTGCTGTAGGAAGGCATTGGCAGCGAGGTCAATGGCGATGAGGCGTCGTCCGAATAATTCCACTTCACTGACGTGGGCCACATAGATCGTGCGCACCGTACTCTTCTGCTGGGGCGACTGCACCGTAAACGCGGCGAAGTCGTGGGTTCCCTCCAGCAGCGGCAGCGCCACGGTCATCGCGGCCACATCCAACCGCCCCTCGACATGCAGTGTCAGTTGGCGCAGCGTTGGTAGCGCAACTGGTTCAACATCCAACAGGTAACGATACTCACGTCGCGTTGCACTGTAGCGTGCATGGAACTCCGCATCTACCTCACGGGCCGCCAAGATCCGCACATCAGCCGGCAGCAAGGCGTTCATTCCGCGCACCACCGTTGTTAGCGGATGGCGCGTCATCCCGCGCACATTGGCCACTTGGCCGTGAGCATGAACACCAGCATCGGTACGCCCAGCAAGGGTGAAGCGTCGCCGTTCCTGGGTCAATTCCTCCCACGCCGCTTCCAACGCCCCCTGGATCGAGCGCCCCTGGTTTTGCAACTGCGAGCCTATAAAGTCCGTGCCATCATAGGCCAACAGCAGCGCGATATTGCGCATCAGACCAACTCAAGCACTGCCATCTCGGCCCCGTCACCAAGGCGCGGGCCAAGCTTCGTGATGCGCGTATAGCCCCCATTGCGTCCGGCATAATCCTGCGGCGCAAAGGTGAAGAGCTTGCGCATGGCATCCTTGCTGTTCAGCTTCGAGAGCGCCATACGCCGGGCATGAACGGTATCCTCACGCGCAATCGTAATCAACTTCTCCATCTCAGGCTGAACCGCCTTTGCCTTGGCAAGGGTCGTTGTAATCTTGCGGTGTTCAACCATCGCCACCATCAGATTACGGTAGAGCGCCTTGCGGTGCTCATACGAACGGCCTAGTAACTTTCCCACATGTCGGTGTCGCATCGTTCGATCCTCACTACTCGCTCGCCGCACTCACGAGCGGCCTAGCAATATATCCACGCTCGACGAGACGATCGCGGATCTCCTCCATTGACTTTTGCCCCAAATTGCGCACCGAGAGCAGCGCCTTCTCGTCCATCTGCAACACCTGGCCAACGCGCGTAATGTCGGCCCGCTTGAGACAGTTGTAGGTACGCGTCGAAAGCTCAAGCTCCTCAATGGCCTTATCGTACACATCAGGCGGGATCGTCGGCCCAGCCGGCAGTGGCGGTTGATCATCAACCAGCGCGACTCGATTAAAATCGGCCACTGTCTGGCTATACTGCACCAGCACCTGGGCCGCATAGCTCAAGGCGTCACCCGGCTTTACCGTACCATCCGTCCAAACCTCAATCAACAGTCGATCAAAGTCGGTGGCTTGGCCAATGCGCGTATTCTCCACTTCGTAGAGCACCCGCGGCACCGGCGTGAACATCGCATCCACCGGGATCTCGCCTAACGGCAACAAATCACGCTTGTCCGCCGGTACATAGCCTTCACCGCGCTCGATGGTCACCTCGACATCTAAGCGCGCATCGTCACGCTCTAACGTACACACATAGTGATCAGGGTTGACCAATTCCACCCCCGCAGGCAGGGCCAGCGCCCGCGCCACCACCCGTCCAGCGCCATGGCACGCGAGGCGCGCCACCAGCGGCTGTTCAGACGATGTCCGTACCCGCAACGATTTCAAGTTCAACACCAACTCAGTCACATCTTCTCTGATCCCCTCAAGGGTCGCAGAGGGATCATAGACGCCATCGATCTTGATCTTCGAGACCGCCGCGCCTGGGATTGACGAAAGCAACACCCGCCTGAGCGCATTACCGAGTGTATGGCCATAGCCAGGGTCAAGCGGCTCAATCTTAAAGCGCCCATACTGCTCGTTCGCCCCGAGAATCTCGATCTTGGGCATGGCGATGTCTAGCACCTCACGCCTCCATATCACATTTGCAGATGGCAGATCTCATGTAGCAACGCCACATGCTGCCGCACACGGATGGGCGGAATGGGATCTTCTGGGAGGGCCAAGCCCTCCCAAGCCCATCTTAGTTTAGCGGCTGTAGAATTCAACAATCAACTGATCATTGATTCCCTGCTCAGCATCTTCGCGGCGCGGTAATGAAATGATCGTCCCTGCAAGCTCAGCAGACGCCAAACGCAACCAGTCGGGAATCTGTTTCTTATTCAGATCACCGCTATCCACAAGATTCTTGAAATAGGCACGGCGGCGGCTCTCAGGACGCACCGCAACCACCTGACCCACCTTCACCGTATAGGAAGGGATATTGGTCTTACGGCCATCAACCACAATATGGCCATGCGCCACCAACTGACGCGCTTGGGCGCGGGTCGTAGCCAGACCCAAGCGATAGACCACGTTATCGAGGCGGCGTTCAAGCAGGCTGAGCAAATATTCACCCGTGACCCCGCTGCGGTGGGCGGCCTGCTCAAAGGTGCGACGGAACTGGCGCTCAAGCACACCGTAGATATACTTTACCTTCTGCTTCTCAAGCAGTTGCAAACCATAATCCGAAACCTGGCGACGACGAGCTGTAGGGCCGTGCTGCCCAGGCGGAAAGGGCCGCTTCTGCAGAATGCGACTGCCCTTGTCCGTAATCCCAATCCCAAGACGTCGGCTTATCTTGCCGACCGGACCGATATAACGCGCCATAGTGAAACAAATCCTCTCTCAATGATCCTGCTTTGCTAACGAGGCGGGCGCTAAAGACTCCGCAGTGGGCGCCAGACCAAACAACGTCTACGGTACCATCTGTGGGCGCCTCGTCGTTATTCCTTTGGTAGCGTGTGCGGGCGGCTCTTTGCCGCCCGCACACGCTACCAAAGGAGAGTTGGGGCACAACCCCAAAGTAACGTTAACCACAGGGCTATCGGCTACGCTAGACGCGCCGCCGCTTCGGCGGACGGCAACCATTGTGCGGAATCGGCGTCACGTCAGTGATCGACGAAACCTGCAGCCCTGCCGACTGCAGCGAGCGAATCGCCGCTTCGCGCCCCGATCCTGGCCCCTTCACAAAGACCTCAATCGAGCGCATACCGTTTTCCATCGCCTTGCGCGCTGCCGTATCTGCCGTCACCTGCGCTGCATAGGGCGTACTCTTGCGCGAACCCTTGAAGCCCGACTGCCCGGCGCTCGCCCAGCAGACCACGGCACCCTGAGGATCGGTAATGGTAACAATCGTATTATTGAAGGTACTCAGCACATGGGCCTGGCCACGCGGCACATTCTTGCGCTCACGTCGCTTCCCACGCTGCCGACTCGCACTACCCTTCTGTGACTTTGGGGGCATTCTCTACTCCATTATGTCTTTCATGCGTTGGGTGTGACTGGAATCTGTAGGGCGACGCCCTACACCCCTTTGGACGGGAGGAGGATGCGAGGGAACCAGGTTCCCTCGCGCACCCTACCTATTCCAACGGGAGGCATAGCCTCCCCCTAAAAAACCTTTTCGTTCCATTTTGGCGGCGCAGCCGCTTCTGCGGCGGGGGTTTGGGTAAGGCTGCGCCCCCCCAAACCCCCGCCGCAGAGGCATAATCTACTTCTTGGCCTTCTTCTTAATGCCAATCGCCTGACCCTTACGCCCACGACGAGTACGTGCATTGGTGCGGGTACGCTGGCCACGCACGGGCATACCACGTCGGTGGCGCAATCCACGGTAGCAACCAATATCCATCAGCCGCTTGATGTTGAGCTGCACCTCGCGGCGCAGGTCGCCCTCAACGCGATACTCGCGGTCTACCACCTCACGAATGCGCCCGACCTCCTCTTCGGTCAAGTCGCGCACCCGCGCATCGGGGTTCACATTCGCTTTATGCAGAATATCGGCCCCATTCGAGCGCCCGACACCATAGATATAGGTAATCGAGATCCCAATCTTCTTATTGCGGGGGATGTCCACCCCAGCGATACGTGCCATGCAATGCCTCGTCTCAGTTATATTTGGGGGCCAAGCCCCAGAGGATGCGCGAGAACCAAGTTCCCGCGCGCACCCTTCACCCAAAAAATCTATGGGGCCGCGCCCCACACACCCCACCGAACCGTGGGAGGATGCGCGAGAACCAGGTTCCCGCACATCCTCCCCTTTGTGCTAACCCTGACGCTGTTTATGCTTTGGTGTACGTGAGCAGATCACCCGGATCACACCCTTGCGCTTAATCACCTTGCAATATTCACAGCGGGGCTTGACGGAAGCGCGTACTTTCACGACACTCCTCCCCTCACGGTTTGTTAATTACTTGTAACGATACGTAATGCGCCCACGGGTGAGATCATACGGTGAAAGCTCAACCAACACCCGGTCACCCTTCAAAATACGAATATAGTTCATGCGCATCTTGCCCGAGATATGGGCCAGCACCTCATGACCATTTTCTAGCTCGACCCGAAACATCGCATTGGGTAGCGGCTCCGTGATCGTGCCCTCCATTTCGATCACATCCTTCTTTTTCGACATATCACTCCTTCGGTTACACCGAGGTTGGCAGGTACTGATCGAGCGCCTTCAGCATCATCTCATTCACCCACACAATCTCGCGTTGACCGTCAATTTCATGCAAAATGCCCTGGCGTTGGTAATACTCAATCAACGGCATCGTCTGCGCAAAATAGACGTCCAAGCGGTGCTGGGCCGTCTCGTGCGAGTCGTCACTGCGCTGATAGAGCTTTCCGCCACAGGCATCACAAATGCCCGGCCGATGGCACGGGAAGTAGTAGGTATTATACGTCGCCCCGCACGTTTTGCAAGTCTGTCGCCCCGCAATGCGCCGCAACAGCACGTCGTTGGGCACGCTCAGATAGAGCACCACGTCAATTTTGCTCTGATGCTGCGCCATCGACTCTTCCAGTGCCACTGCCTGCTCACGCGTGCGTGGGAAGCCATCAAAGATCACCCCCGCAGCGCAATCAGGCGCCTGAATGTGCTCGAGGATCATGTTGATCACCACTTCGTCCGGCACAAGCTCACCACGCTCCATGTAGGACTTGGCCAGCATGCCCAACTCGGTGCCATCGCGCAGTGCTGCGCGGAAGAGATCACCACTCGCAACATGGGACAACGACGTCTGTTCGGCAAGCGTCTTCGCTTGCGTTCCTTTTCCTGCACCTGGAGGGCCAAGCAAAATGACGTTGGTACTCATTCTGATGCTCTTTTCGCTCAGTGACAAGGCTATGTTTTTCAAGCCTTGCAACGGGGATTCGGGTGAGGCGCAGCCTCCCCCGAATGTCTTTTTTATGGCACGTTGGTGGCGGCGCCACCAACGTGCCATAAAAAACGAGGTCTGGGGCTTCGCTTTTCGTAAACAAAACAAAAAGCGAAGAGTTTGAGGCTTGCCCCAAAACGACAAAAAGAAACCGTGAAAATCAGGTTCCCGCACGCTACCTTAGCGACTCAGAAAACCTTCGTAGTCGCGCATGACCAACTGCGACTCCAGTTGGCGCATGGTGTCAACGGCGACGCCCACCACAATGAGCAGCGCGGTGCTGCCCAAGCCGAGTTGGAGCCCGGTGATGGACTGCGTAATGAAGGGGAGGACAGCAATCAAGCCCAGGAAGAGCGCACCGGCCAGAGTGATGCGGTTCAGCACCCGCGTAAGGTGGAGCGCCGTCGTCTTGCCAGGACGGATACCCGGAATGAAGCCTCCATTGCGTTGGAGGTTTTCAGGAATATCCTGCTGCTGGAAGAGCACCATGGTGTAAAAGAAGGTGAAACCCACCGTCAGCATGAAGAGGAGACCGACATAGACGAAGCCACCACCCACGCCGGTGGGATTAAAGGTGTTGTAGAAGAAGCCCGCAACGGCGTTCCCGATCCCTTCGGCACCAGGCTGATAGAACCAAGAGGCGACGATACCGGGGAAGATGATGATGCTCTGGGCGAAAATAAGCGGGATCATGCCCGCCATGTTCACCTTCAGCGGAATGTGGCTACTCTGCCCCCCATAGACCTTATTCCCGCGCACGCGCTTCGCGTACTGCACAGGAATGCGCCGCTGGCCCTCTTGGATCAGCACAATCCCCACAATCGTCAGCAGAGCAATCGCAATAAAGCTGATGATGCCAATAAAGGTTCCCAGGTCGCCCGCTTGGCTAATCTGGAAACCCTGGACAATTAGGCCGGGCAGACCAGAGACGATGCCACCAAAGATGATTACCGAAATGCCCTGACCAATGCCGCGCTCGTTGATCTGCTCGCCCAACCAGACGAGGAACATTGTTCCAGCCACCATCGTGGTGAGGATCGTAAAGGTGGGGAAGAAATTACCAAAGAGATCAAACGGCGTACGAAAGAGCGACTGAAAGGGATCGTTGTTCGGATTAACTGTCCGCTCAAGCGTCAGCGTCTGGCCATAGGCCTGGAGGTAGGCCAGTGGGATCGTCATCCACATCTGGTAGCGATGGAGACGCAACGTCCCCCGTTCGCCCTCTTTGCGCAACTCCTGCAGCGCCGGAATGAGCGGCTGGAGCAGTTGCATGATAATCGAAGCCGTGATGTAAGGGTAGACACCCATCGCGGCCACCGAGAAATTCTGAAGTGCCCCGCCCGCGAAGATGTTTAGCAACTGCGCCAATTGGTTGGTAGCCAAGGCATCGCGCAACTGCTGAAGCGAGCCGGGGTTAATATTTGGTACCGGAATGTGCGCGATCAGACGGAAGATCAACAACATCCCGATGGTGAAGAGGATGCGCCGCCGCAAATCGGGCAACTGAATGGCGCGAACAAGAGCCTGAAGCATCGAGGTGATTCCTTACGGTGGGGGTTTGGGGGCGGTCTCCCGCCCCCGAAAATCTCTTTTTGTTACGCTTTAGCGGCTTCGCCGCTGAAACGTAAGACATGGTTTCGCTGCGCGGCAATGTACTTTACCGTTTGACGAGAGGTGCGGAGGGCTTGGCCCCCGCAAAATTTCCCCTTCCGGCGGGGTTTAAGGGGCCGCAGGCCCCTTAAGTTCATGCGCATGGGGCCCCCAGGCCCCCGCACCCCCGCCGCGGCAGCGGCAAAGAGCGTAACTTGGTTACGAACCATGTCTAACAAAAAATATCGAGCTTGGGGCTTACCCCACTAGTGGGGAGATAAAGAGGAGATCGCGCTATTCAGCCTTTGCCTTAGCATTGCGCATCGAAGGATTAGGCCCGTGCGAACGCGAGTGGCGCTCGATGACCAAAGGCAACTCGACGACGGTGCCGCCAGCCGCTTCGATCTTCTGGCGGGCACTCTCCGAGAACTTGTGGGCGTGAATGGTGAGCGACTGGTTCAAGTCGCCATTGCCCAAAATCTTGACCGGCATCTTCTTGTTGCGTAGGATGCGCTGCTCAAGCAGGGCTGCGGGTGTCACCTCAACCCCGGCGGGCCAATCTACCAACCGCCCCACATTGAGAATTTCATACTCAACGCGGAAGATATTGGTAAAGCCGCGTTTGAAGGGCATGCGTTTCACGAGCCGGTTCTGGCCACCTTCAAAGGTGCGGTAGGGGTTGGGGCCACGGCGGGCCTTTTGGCCCATCATACCCTTGCCCGAGGTCTTGCCCTTACCTGAACCGTGACCACGCCCGAGGCGCTTACTCTTGCGGCGTGCCCCCGGATCGGAGCGCAGATCGTGGAGCTTCATGCCGTCACCTCATCAGCGACTTCCTCCACCTCAACCAAGTGCCTGACCCGAAAGATCATGCCCCGGATGGCGGGGTTGTCGTGCTTAATCACCGACTGGCCCAAACGCGTGAGGCCCAGCGAAGCGACGGTCGCTTTCTGGTTGCGGGCATAGCCGATGATGCTCTTCTTGTAGGTAATACGTAGCTTACTCATGCCTAGGCCTCCTCAGTGGGGGCGACAGGAACAAGGGTAGCGGGAGGGCGACGCATGCGGCGGGCGTGCAACTCGTGCGGTGTCATATCACGTCGCCGCGCCATCTCACCCAACGAATTGAGTTCACTGAGTGCCTGAAAAGCCGCCTTGACCACATTGACCGGGTTGTTGCTCCCGTAGACCTTGGAGAGCAGGTTCTTGATCCCCGCCGCCTCAACCACCGGACGCACGCCACGACCAGCGATCACGCCGGTACCAGGGGCAGCCGGGCGGATCATGACCTGTGTGGCCGAAAATTTGGCCATCACATCGTGCGGAATGGTGCCACCGACCAGCGGCACGCGAATCAGATTCTTCTTGGCGGCCTCGGTGCCCTTGCGGATGGCCTCCGGCACCTCAGCGGCCTTACCCATACCGACACCCACATGGCCCTTGCCGTCGCCGACGACGACCACGGTGCTAAAGCTAAAGCGACGTCCGCCCTTGACCACCTTGGAGACGCGGTTGATCTGAACCACGCGCTCTTCCAGTTCTAGGGCGTCGGCGCTAATCCGTTCTCGTTTCACAGTCCCTCCGGGTGTTTTAGAAGTTCAAGCCAGCTTCGCGTGCAGCTTCGGCGAGGGCTTTGACGCGCCCGTGGTACTTATAGCCACCGCGATCAAAGACAACTTTGGTGACACCGACGGCCTGCGCCCGTTCGGCAACCAAGCGGCCAACAATGGCTGCCTGTTCTACCTTGGTCTGCGCCTCGGCGGCAGCCCAGGCCTTCTCGTCGGTCGAGGCCGCAGCCAGGGTATGCCCCTGTACATCGTCAATGACTTGGGCGTAGATATGCACATTGCTGCGGAAGACATTCAAACGCGGGCGCTCGGCGCTACCGCTGACGCGCTTGCGCAGGCGAAAATGGCGCCGAACGCGCAGTTCGCGGGGAGATCGTCGTCCCATCGTAATCTATCCTCAATTGATGCGGCAGAGATGCTATCCCCTGCCGAATGTGGTTCGGGTACAAAACTACTTCGCCTTACCGGCCTTACCAGCCTTGCGGCGGATCTTCTCTTCGGCGTACTTCACGCCCTTGCCCTTGTAGGGCTCTGGTGGGCGCAAGCCACGGATGCGGGCCGCCTCTTCACCCACGACCTGCTTGTCAATGCCGCGCACGAAGAGGGCCAACGGTTCGTTGGCGCTCTTGCGCTCACCGACGATATACTGCACATCGGGGGGCGGATCGAGGCGAACTTGGTGCGAAAAGCCCAAGCTGAGTACCAGCGTCTGGCCTTCAAGCACCGCACGGTAGCCCACACCATTGATCTCTAGGGCGCGCTGCCAGCCATCGGTCACCCCAACAACCATATTGCTGAGCAGGGTGCGCGTCAGGCCGTGGAGCGACTTATGGAGCTTGCCATCACTCGGGCGACCGACGGTGAGTTCGCCGTTCTCCTGAGCGATGATCATATCGGGATGAAGTTGTTGGTTCAGCGTCCCCTTCGGGCCTTTGACGGTGACGAAGTTACCTTCAGCAATTGTAATTTGCACGCCCTTGGGCATGGCGACGGGTTTTTTACCAATACGCGACATAGCAGCCTCCCTGCCCTACCATACATAGCAGAGCACCTCGCCGCCCACGTGCTCGCGCCAGGCATCGTGGCCGGCTAGCACGCCCTTAGGCGTCGAGAGGATGCTCAGGCCCAGGCCGCCCCGCACCCGCGGAATCTCGTCCCGTCCGGTGTAGATACGCAACCCTGGCTTACTAACACGGCGCAACCCAGTAATGGCTGGCCGACGATCCGGCATATACTTCAACGTGATCGAGATGGTACTACAAGGCTTCCCCTCGACCAGCGTATAGTCCTTAATAAAGCCCTCGCGCTTGAGAATATCCGCGATGGACAGTTTCATCTTTGAGGCGGGGATATCGACGACGAGTTTCCGGGCCATGCAGGCATTACGGATGCGCGTCAGCATATCACCGATAGGGTCGTTCACGCTCACTATGAGCCTCCTCACACACCGGGGGCCCGTAACGGGCCGGCGCGTGCGTTCTATGGATTGTGCCTACCAGCTCGACTTCACTACCCCAGGAATCATGCCTTTAAGGGCGTTCTCTCTGAAGCAGATCCGGCACATGCCGAACTTACGCATATACGCCCGCGAGCGCCCGCAGGTCTTACAGCGGTTGTACTCGCGCACCTTATACTTCTGCGGGCGGCTCGCCTTTACCATCCAAGAGGTCTTCGCCAAGGGTTTCCTCCCTAAATGTGCTGGGCTGGTGAGCCAATGCTCCTGGCCCAAACGAAAAGCCTCGCGGCTTTAATCACGAAACGGCATACCAAGGCGCTTGAGTAGCGCATAGGCCTGCTCATCATCAGGTGCGGTTGTCACAATCACGACCTCAAGGCCGCGCAGTTTATCAATCTTGTCGTAGTCAATATCGGGAAAGACAATCTGCTCGCGCAGGCCCAGGCTATAGTTGCCCCGGCCATCAAACGAGCGCCGACTCAGACCCCGGAAGTCACGGATACGGGGCAGGGCCAAGTTCACCAAGCGGTCGTAGAAATCGTACATACGATCACCACGCATCGTGACCATCACCCCAATCGGCATGCCTTCGCGCAGTTTGAACGAGGCGACCGACTTGCGCGCTTTGGTGACCATCGGCTTCTGGCCGGTGATAGTGGTAATATCGCCGACGGTTGCTTCCAACGCCTTCGAGTTTTGCACCGCCTCGCCAACCCCGACATTAACGACGATCTTTTTGAGGCGCGGT
>RSAS01000094.1 GCA_003934145.1 Candidatus Viridilinea halotolerans
GCGGGGACGCGGGGACGCGGGGACGCGGGGACGCGGGGACGCGGGGACGCGGGGAGGCTTTTCAGGTAGAGAGTTTTTTGCTCCGCCGCGTTCTGATGCGACAGAGCAACGGATAGAGCAGAGTGAGAAGTGTCAAGGCTTTTGGCGCAGCCCATCCCCGTGCAGCCCCAACGACCTGGCAGGTGGGGCGCGTGCAGCCGCTACTGGTACACCAAAGAGCCCACCGCGCACCACCTGCTAGGTCTAAAGAGTCGCTTGCAGACCTGCCAGGTACGCGCCGTGAGGATTCTTGCCGTACCACTGACGGCTGCACGGCGCGCACCTAGCAGGTCGTTCGGTGCCTGCTGATCACCAGAAAACTCTCTACCCGAAAGCCCATCCCCCTACCTTCGCACCAACGGCAAGAAGATCTTCAGCCGTTCATCCTCCAACGTATAGAGGTTCATATTCACCGGCAGGGTACGGGTTGTCCCGCTACTCGTCAGCGTCAGGGTTGTATTATAACTGCCTTCGGCCAACCCGCTCGGATTGAGAATGACCGTAAAGCCAGCAGGTGTGCTCCCTGTGAGCGTGGTGCTCAGCGGGCCGTTGCCGCTCTGCAAGCGCACCCAGGGCACATCTGCGGGTAGCGTCGCTGTCCAGGCGATGTCGCCCGGCGCGTCACTCAGCACACTCGTGGTGACCGTGAAGACTTGGCTGGGGCTGCCCACTAGCTCTTGCATGCTGATCACGTCGGGCGCGACGGCGAGTTGCGCGCCGCCCTGCGCCGCGTCGAGGCTCGTACTCACTGGCAAGACGCGGATTGTGCGCGTGACAGTGGTGCTATTGCTCGCGCTGTCGGTCGCTGTGGCGCTAATAACGTGGGTGCCCGTCGAGAGGCCGAACGTGATTGTTACGGAGCCGGTACCAAGCGGGCCGTCGCGGTCGCTCGCCCACTGCAACGCCGCGCCGTCCAGTTCGCCATCCTCGAGATCGTAGGCAGTCGCTGCGAGGCTGACCGGCTGCGCTGGGTAGTAGAAGGCGTTCTGACTCGGTTCGGTGAGGTCAAGCGTGGGCACCTTGTTGGGCACACTGAAGGGTGCAGAGTCGGCAAAGCCACTCAACACGCCATCGGTGGCAATCACGCGGAAGCGGCTGCTGGGGCTGCCCGGCAGGGTGCGCGGATCAACGACGAACTCGGTGGCCGCAATGTCGCTCGCGATCGTCGTCCAGGTTGCGCCGTTGTCGTAGCTGTAGAGCAGCGCATAGCGTAAGCTATCGCCATCGGCATCGTTACCAGTCCAGCGCACCGTCGTGAGGGTATCGCCCAGATTGCCCCCGGTCGGGGCGAGAATCGTCACCGTGGGTGCGTTGGCACTCACCGCCCGCTGGTCTACCACCGTCGTGCCCAGGCGCAACTCGATGCGTGTTGTTCCGGGCTGCCAGGGCACCATTTCGGCAAAGAGGGCCGGTTCTGCTGGGTCGTCGTCGTCTTCAACCTTGGCCGGATTGAAGGGGTAGTTGGCCAACACGACGTTGCTGCTGTTGAGCAGCACCAGCCGCCAGTCGGCCTCACCCGGCGTTGGCGTCGTCTCGCCCGTTCCGTCGAGAACGTGGATTTCGTTGAAGGTACCCGTGCCATTGGCCAACTCCACCCGTCCGGTGAGCAGCAGGAAGGTGCCCTGTTGCAGTTCGACGTCGGCCAACTGGGTCGCATCAATAGCAACAAAGCGTTGATGCATGCCTTCGTAGGTGAATTTACTGATCCACTGATTGTTGCAGTAGGTCATGACATCGCGCCACTCGGGCGGATAGATCGCCCGTGTGCCGATGTTGAAGCCATAGATCGCCGTATTGCCTGTGAGCGTCGGACTGATACGCCCGTTAGGATGGGGGTAGCTCGATCCGCCGCCCGCGCCACAGAATTCGGCGTGGAAGCGTCCCAGGCTATGCGCGATTTCGTGGCCGCCATACCAATCGCCGTAGCTCCCGTCGGTATCCCACGCCCACGAGCCGCCCGGCGTGCCGGTCGGCCCCGACGAGACGCGCCCCGGAATACCGAGCGCCTTGCCGCGCATAAAGCCGCCGCCATCGTCTACGATGCCGTAGAAGAAGGTGCGCGACGATGTACTCGACATGAATGAGAAGATCCGATTGAGCAGCCATGCAACATTCAAATTCTGGTTGAGTGTATCCACATTGGGCAAGCCGGTCGTGGGGTAGTCGTAGGTGCGGCGCGTCACATTCAGGTTGGC
>RSAS01000132.1 GCA_003934145.1 Candidatus Viridilinea halotolerans
TTGCAATGCGATTCCAGAAGGGGGCGCACACGTTTTCTGTCCGCCCTTAAACCCGACGGGGGCGTGGGGGCGAAGCCCCCACCGAAGCCCTCCCCGCCAATATGTTGTGGCGTTGGGGCGGCTTCGCCGCCCCAACGTCACAACACACAAAGGAAAAGCGATGTCCCTCCAATTTGGTACTTTCGTGCCCCAAGGCTGGCGCCTCGATCTCATGGAGATCAGCGATCCGATTGAAAAGTACGAAGCGATGACTCGCGTGGCAACGGCGGTTGACGCGCTGCCTGTCTACGATTCGATCTGGGTCTATGACCACTTTCATACCGTGCCGCGCATCGAGCAAGAGGCGGTCTTTGAGGCGTGGACGATTACGGCGGCGTTGGCCCGTGATACCAAACGGGTCAAGATTGGCCAGATGGTGACCTGTATCGGCTACCGCAATCCCGCGCTTGCCGCCAAGATCGCTTCAACCATAGACGTGCTGAGCCACGGGCGCCTCTATTGCGGCATTGGGGCTGGTTGGTACGAGCATGAGTGGCGCGCCTATGGCTATGGTTTCCCCGAAACCCGCGACCGTATGCGTGCCTTCCGCGAAGCGACGAAGATCATGGTCAAAATGTGGACAGAAGAGACGCCCACATTTGAGGGCGAATATTTTCAGATCCACGGGGCAATCAACGAGCCACGGGGGGTGCAGAAGCCCTATCCTTCGCTCTGGATCGGCGGCGGCGGCGAGCAGGTTACCTTGAAGTTGGTTGCCCAGTATGGCAACGCCGCTAACGTTATGGGCGATCCAGCGACGATTCTCCATAAGCTTGAGGTGTTGCGCAACCATTGTGCCACGGTGGGCCGCGACTACGCCACGATCATTAAATCCACCAACGCCAACATCGTGTTTCTCAAGCCCGGCGACGATCTTGCCGCCGCCACTGAAGCGGTACGGGCCACCTACCAGTGGAGCGTCGAGGATCTGCAGCGCAACGCCATCGTCGGCGAACCGGCCTACGTCGCCGAGCGCCTCGCCGCCCAGCGCGACGCCGGGATTGACTATTTCATCACCTATTTTCCGCGCATTGCCTACGACCACACCCCACTACACATTTTTGCGGAAGAGGTGGCGCCGTTGTTGGGGTAATACACGATAATTGCGCCTTTCCAATGGGCGGTCCTAGACCCGCACCAGAGGTTCCAGTTGGCTAAAGAGCTTCGCACCGATACCAGTCACGTTGCGGAGATCCTCGACGCTACGAAAGGGTCCTTCGGTTTCACGGTGGCTGACGATGCGCTCTGCCAAGACAGCACCAATTCCCGGCAGACTCTCCAACTCAGCGGCGGAGGCATGGTTGAGGTCGATGAGTTGGAGAGCTTGCGCTGAAGCCGGGCCAGCGTCAGCAGGAACCAGTTCAAGCTCGGCATTGACGAGGAGTGCAGGGATGTGGACATGGCCTGCATCACTGAGCGGTGCAGCCAAGTTGACCTGATCGCGCGCCGCGTCGTCACGCAAGCCACCAGCGGCAACCACGGCATCCTTCACCCGCGCTCCCTCAACCAGGCGGTAGACATCGGGGTGGTAGACAGCCCCACTCACATAGACGATCAGTTCGACTGGCGCGGCAGTGGGCTGGGGCAGCGGCGCGGCAACCTCCAGCGGATCATCAAAGGGATCGTCAAAGGGATCGTCAAAAGCAAGCGGCACGGGCTGGGTTGCGCCCATGCCAAAATAGGGCGCTAGGCCCAAACCCAGCGCCACCACCCCCACCACCAGACAGACCAGTGCCGCCAGTAGGCGCGGATTGCGCCCGATACTCACATCCATCGTTTGGCCTCCTTTAACGAATCTTGAAGGGACGGAGTTCGGGGGGGCGAAGCCCCATGCGCATGAACTTTAGGGGCCTGCGGCCCCTAAAACCCCGCTGGAAGGGGAAATTTTTCGGGGGCCAAGCCCCCGACCCCCCGCCGCAAGGCCCGTTAGGGGCTTAAGTTAATGCGTATGGGGCGAAGCCCTCCCCGAAAATTCCCACCCAGCCCTTATAGTTGCCTACTCATGTACCGCTAAAAGAGGCCAAAAGTTACGGTTTTTCACCTGATGGAAAAGAGGATGCGAGGAAGATCGGCGAAGGGCACGAAAGGCATGGCGAGAGGTTAGGGGAGGGCAAAGCCATCCCCTAACCCCTCGCCACAAAGGTTTAAGGGCGGACAGAACATTCGCTCGGCAAGTCACGGATAGGTGATTGGGA
>RSAS01000591.1 GCA_003934145.1 Candidatus Viridilinea halotolerans
GTCATGGTAGGGCTTCTCCTTGGGGTTACCGTTTTTGAGATAGTACCTCTGGGGCTTTAGGGTTGGGTGGGCGGGGATCGGGGCGGGCTTCGCCCGCCCCGATCCCCGCCCCAGGGGGAGTAACATCCATTGTAAACGAGTTTAGCCGAAACTTTCGTGATGAATCCGCTAGGTGCGCTAGAGCCACGTCAAAGGCGTTGGGGGCTACACCCCAAAACCTCCACACCACGGCTTGACTAGCCCTCACCCTCCGGTGTGGTATACTCTAGGCTACCTTGCCGGAAGAGTGGCTCGCCCCAGGAGCAGCCCATGAGAGTACGTTTTAGCGCCCGCACCCACGTCGGGAAGCGGCGTGAAGTAAACCAAGATGCCTTCGACGGCGGTTCGCGTGGGCCAGCAACCCTGCTGGTGGTTTGTGATGGAATGGGGGGCCACGCCGCTGGTGAGGTGGCAAGCCAACTCGCAGTGACGACGATCATGGCGGAGTATGATCCCTCCGCTGATCCCGAAGCCTCTTTGCGCGAAGCGTTTACGACAGCGAATCATCGTGTCTATACCCAAGGCCGTGGCACCATGGGCACGACGGGGGTCGCCGCGCTCTTTCTCCACGACCACCTCTATGTGGCCAATGTGGGCGATAGCCGCGCCTATCTTGTGCGTGAGGGCCAGATTAGCCAGATCTCGCTCGACCATTCCTTCGTCTCTGATCAAGTTGCAGCCGGCCTCATGACCGCCGAGCAAGCGCGCCATTCCAACATTCGCAATATTATTACGCGCGCCCTTGGCCATAGCGCCGATGTGAATGTGGACATCTTTGCGCGTGAATTGCACCCCGGAGATACGATCCTCCTCTCTTCTGATGGCATGCACGGCCTGATCGAAGATGATGAAATCGCCGAAGTTGCGAGTATCGCTCCGCTTGAGGAGGCCGCGCAACGTTTGGTTGACCTCGCCAATGAGCGTGGGGGCATTGATAATATTACCGTGGTGATTGCTCAGGTGGACGAACTTGATGCTCCTGGGGGTGACGACACAACCGTGCTTCTGGCCGAGTCGGCCCCTGCGCACCCACCGTCTAGTTCTCGTGCGAAAGCGGAGCCACGCCTCAATACGCTTGGTTTGTTTCTTTTTGCTCTTACCCTGCTGATTCTCATTGCCGTTGGGGCGCTTGCTTTCTTGCTTCCAAACCCTGACTTCAACACGGCGCCAACGAGTGTGGCTACGGCAACGATTGCGCCGTAAAGGATGCGCGGGAACCAAGTTCCCGCGCATGAACTTAAGGGGCCTGCGGCCCCTTAAACCCCGCCGGAAGGGGAAATTTTTCGGGGGCCATGCCCCCACGCCCCGCCGGAAGGCCCACCAGAGGCTTAAGTTAATGCGTATGGGGCCATGCCCCCACGCCCCTGCCGGGCAGGTGGATTTTTCGGGGGCCATGCCCCCACGCCCCTGCCCGGCGGGGGGCTTTTTCGGGGGCCATGCCCCCACGCCCCGCCCGGCGGGGGGCTTTTTCGGGGGCCATGCCCCCACGCCCCGCCCGGCGGGGGGCTTTTTCGGGGGCCATGCCCCCACGCCCCGCCCGGCGGCTTAGCTTGATGCGTATGGTGGCCATGCCCGCGTCCCGCCTCCCGCCGCTCGCATCCCCCAGATACCCATGCCTATTCGCCTGCTTGATGCTACGGTTGCTGCGCAGATCGCCGCTGGCGAGGTGGTTGAGCGCCCGGCTTCGGTGATTAAAGAGTTGGTGGAGAACGCACTTGATGCCGGGGCGCACCGGATTGGGGTGGAGGTGCGTGGCGGTGGTTTGCGTGAGTTGAAGGTGCAGGATGACGGCAGCGGGATCACAGCCGACGAATTAGAGTTGGCCTTTGAACGCCACGCCACGAGTAAGCTCGCCGTCGCTGAGGATCTCTTCAATATAAATACGCTCGGCTTTCGCGGTGAGGCGCTGCCTTCGATTGCTTCGGTGGCGCAGGTGATCTGTATCACCCGTACCGACGCTGAAGAGGTTGGTACGGAGTTGCGCATCGCTGGCGGTGAGGTGCAGGCACGTATGGCGTGCGGCTGTTCGCCGGGCACGAGTTTCAGTGTGCGCAATCTCTTCTACAATACGCCTGTGCGCCGTGAGTATCTGCGCTCGGAAGCGACTGAACTCAGTGCGATTAGTGCGGTGGTGCAGCAGTATGCCCTCGCTTACCCGGAAGTGCGCTTCACGCTGACGCTGGAGAATCGCCTCGCCTTTCAGACTAACGGCGATGGCAACCTGCGCTCGGTGTTGATTGAACTCTATGGCCCCGATGTGGCCCGTGAATTACTGCCGCTCGAGGCCGAAGCGGGTGAGGGTGAGCAGCATGTGCGCATCACTGGCATGCTCTCGCCGCCGGGCCTCACCCGTGGCGCCCGCAGTTACATGCATCTCTTCGTCAATCGTCGCGCCCTACAGCCACGCGGCGCCCTCGTCAATGTGGTCGAGGATGCCTACCACACCCTCCTGATGAAGGGACGTCACCCGATTGTAGTGCTGAATTTGCACGTTCATCCCCTCGCGGTTGATGTCAATGTCCACCCGACCAAGAGCGAAGTGAAGTTCCGCTTTGCGCCCAAGGTGCATAGCCTGATCGGGCGTAGTGTGCGCGAAGCGCTCGTTGCGGGGGCGGGGGTGGCCACTTGGCACGAGAACGATGGATCGCTGCAACGACGCTTTGAATTACGTCAACTCGGTCAGCAACCAGCAACCGCATCCAAGCCCGCCCCCGACGCGCCCTCTTCCGCCTGGGGGGTTGCCGCTTCCGCCTGGGACGGTGAGCATAGCCGTTGGGATGTGGGGGGCGGAGATGCGGAGATGCGGGGAGGCGAGGAGGCGGAGAGGCGAGGAGGCGAGGACGCGGAGAGGCGAGGAGGCGAGGAGGCGGAGAGGCGGGGAGGCGAGGACGCGGAGAGGCGGGGAGGCGAGGACGCGGGGACCGATTCCGCATCCCGCATCCCAACTCTCGCATCCCCCATCCCCCATCCCCCATCCCTCCCCCCGCTCCGCATCGTCGGACAGATCGGCATGACCTACATCGTGGCCGAGACGGCTGAAGGGATGTACCTCATTGACCAACACGCTGCGCACGAGCGCATCACCTACGAGCGACTGATGAGCCAGCACGCCGCTGGTGCGGTTGAGGCGCAAGGCTTGTTGCTGCCCCAGACCGTGGCGTTGCCCCCGGCGGCGACGGCGCTGCTGCTGGGCAACCAGAGTCAACTGAGCGCGTGGGGCTTCAGCCTGGAGGAGTGGGGCGAAGGGGTACGCGTGCGCGCCATTCCCGCCACGCTGCCCGCCGAACAGTTGAACAAGGCGCTTCACGAACTGGCCGACCATCTCGCGGGAAAGGGTGGTTCCACGCCGCTCGACTGGCGCGAAGCGATGCTGATCACCCTCTCGTGCCACACGTCGGTACGCGCCGGCCAAAGCCTCAGCCACGAAGAGATGCGCCACCTTCTGCGGCAACTCGCCGCATGCGTTAGCCCGCGCACCTGCCCCCACGGACGGCCCACAATGATCCTGCTCACCCCTGCGCAACTAGAGCGCCAGTTTGGGCGGAGGGTCTAAGGGTGCGGGGGCCGTGATTAACTCAAGGGGCCTGCGGCCCCTTAAACCCCGCTGGAAAGGGAAATTTTTCGGAGGCCATGTCCCTTCGGCTAGGCTCAGGGCAAGCCCGAACCCCCGCCGACAGGCCCGCCAGAGGCTTACATTCATGCGCATGGGGCCGTGCCCCCGCAGAACGGCGGAGGCGACGCCGCGCCCATGCGCACCCAAAGCAACCTTATCCCCCCACGGCATCCCCGATGCGCCGGGCTGCGGCCCAGCCGCTACTGATGGCGAGGTGCGCCCGGCCTTGGCCTAGCTCCATATCGCCAGCCACGAAGATTCCGGCGCGCCCAGCACTGGCGGCTACGCCGCAGGATGTATCGGCGAGGGCATAACGCCAGCGATGGATGTCCACCCACAGCGGCGGTTCGAGGTCTACATCGAGCATGCCACAGATGTAGGTATGCACGTCGGCTACTGGCGCAGGAATAAGACTCTCTTGGTCGTAGGTCTCTTTGGCCAAGGCCTCCCAGTGCGTTTGGCTCCATGCGGGGGCCATTTGGGCCAACATCAGACCATAGCCTTCGGGAGTACGTCCGGGCTTGGCGTGTTCACAAGCCAACCAAGTGATCGGATGCAGCCGGTCGGTATTGACGAGGGCGTACCAAGGTGGTGTGGGGCGCTGGGGATAGGCGAGGGCCAACGAGATGCAGGGGCGGTAGCGGGCAGGTTGTAGGGCGGCTAACAGCTCGCTGCGCACATCGGGATCAATGTCGCTCGCCGCCAGAACCGCTGCCGACTGCGGTGCCGGTGCAGTCAAAAGAACTACTTCAAAAGGACCAACCCGTTCGCCGCTTGTGTCTACCACCTCATAGCCCTCGCCAACGCGCAGCAGTGCGGCGACACTCCGTTCGAGGCTCACATTCAGCCCCTGCGCCATATACTGCGCGAAGGCGTTATTGCCATGCTGCCAGACCCACTTGGTCTCGGTGTTCATCCCTGGATCGCCGGGCACTACCCGCCCCATGCCATCAAAAGTCCAGACGGGGGCATTCAGTTCGTAGGCGCTGCCACTCTCTTGCACCAGCGCAAGGAGTGAGGCGCTAGGCGCTTTGATCAATTGGGCACCATGATCTATACAGAAATCACCGACGCGGCGCGTAGCCAAACGCCCGCCCACGCCACGGCTCTTCTCAAAGATCGACACTGTGTGACCCGCTTGTGTCAACGCCCGACCGGCGGCCAAGCCCGCCACCCCTGCACCAACGATGGCAATTGATATAGTGCGCTTGTTTTGTGTACTCTGCATTGATGTAAGCCTTTCGCTAGAATGATTCCGCGAGGAGCGCCTCAAGATCGCGTGCGTCTTCCTCGCTGTAGGGGCCAATGACTGCGAGATGGAGGAGATCGTTGCGCATCAGACGCGCAGCGACCCGGCGCACATCTTCGGCACTCACCGCCTCCACTTCGGCGACTACCTGCTCGACGGGCATGACCTGGCCGTAGCGCAGCAGGTGTGCGCCATTGCGCGAAGCGACCGACCAGGTATCTTCTAGCGAAAGGAGCAGGCCGCCTTTGACCTGCTCTTTGACCATCGCCAACTCCTCATCGGTCACGCCGTAGCGCACCAACTCGCGCAGGGTCTCGAGCACCAACGCCACCGCATCGCGCAGCGCTTCCGGCTCAACGCTACCATAAACGACCCACATGCCCACGTCGGAGAGCTCGTTGTGGTAGGAACCGACATGGTAGGCGAGGCCGTGATCTTCGCGTAGCGTCTGGAAGAGGCGTGAAGACATGCCGCCCCCGAGGACGGAGTCGAGAACTTGCAGCGGGCGGCGGTCGGGGTCGTTGTAGGCCAAGCCGGGCAAGCCCAGGCAGAAATTGCCCTGCTCGGTATCGCGGCTCATAAGGGTTAAGCGTGGCCCGGCGACGGGGCTGGGGCATGGTTGGGACGCCGTGGGCATGCCATCGCTCAGGTTGCCAAAGGCGGCACTGACCGCCGCCGACGCTTGTTCAGCGCTAATCTTGCCCGCCACCGAAATGACGATGTTGGAGCGATTGTAGTGGCGCTGCCAAAATTCAGCCAAATCGTTGCGGCTCAACAGGCTGACCGTCTCGATATTGCCCGCAATATCGCGGCCCAGCGGCGTTTGCGCCCACATCGTCTGTTGCAGCATATCGTGAACCCAATCGCCGGGGGCATCCTGTAGGCCGCGCAACTCCTCAATGATGACGCGGCGCTCCTTTTCGATCTCGTGCAACTCAAAGAGCGGATGCAGCAGCATGTCGCTCAAGAGTTGGACAGAACGCTCAAAGTGGATCGTGGCCACTTTGGCGTAGTAGACGGTCGCTTCGTAGGAGGTGGAGGCATTAAGGAGGCCACCGACCCCCTCGATGGTCTGTGAAATAGTACGCGCCGTGGGATAGCGCTGCGAACCCTTAAAGAGCATATGCTCGATAAAATGGGCAGCGCCGCTGCGCACTGGTGCTTCGTGACGTGCCCCTGCACCAATAAAACAGCCCAACGAGACCGAATAGGTGTGGGGCAGTTCCTCGACAATCAGCCGTAGGCCACCCGGTGCAATGAAGAACTCTGGCATAATGGTGAAGGATACCACATCTAGGCTGGTTGGTTACGCCAAAACTCGATCATCTGCTCATTGCGTGCCGAACTACCCACGGGCGTACGTTCGACGAGCATGTTGCGCTGGCCGTTGCTGCGTATCTGGCGTACCACGAAACGCTGCCGCCCGCCACTCGCCATCGGCAAATTCTCAACCGTCACGGCGCCCTGGCGTTCGATCAACTGGCGCACTTGGGCATAGGATTGGCCAACTACCTCACGCGGATGCAAGCCAACGATCTGTTTGCAGAAATACGCATTGGCCGCCACCACACGCTCGTCGCTGTCGAGCAGCAGAATACCTTCGCTGAGGTGATCAAAAATGGCGCGCAAGGCATCGCGCGAACGAATGACCTGCTGAGTGCGCTGATCCACAAGGCTTTCGAGCGAACGCGCCTGGTGTACGAGGCGGGTCACGAGGTTGATATTAGCGCAAGCCGCAGCGATGGCGTGGGTAAAGACCGTAAGCAACGACCAGACCGCCGCCGAGAAGTTGCCGCCGCTGGAATGCACCAGCGCGTAGGCTCCAATCGCCACGCCGTGGTTGATCAACGGCATCGACACGCAGGTGACATCGGGGGCCGGGCCGGTTGTGGCGATACGTTGGCTGGCCCAGGCCAAACGGGCCGCGCCTGACGCCATACTCACCAAGTTCTCGTCAGGGGCTTGATCGCCTTGGGGCAACACCGGATGCAACTCATCGCCATCGTCGGCGAGAAAGAGCAGGCCCGCCTGGGCGCCAAAGACGGCGATGCTCTTCTCTTGCAGCATCGTCGCCAACTCCGTCGGCGTCCGTTCGGCGGTAAGGAACTGGCTCATGGCCAGCAGCGCCATGGCCTGGTTGCGCCGCTGGCGCTCGCTCGCCTGATGGCGCGCCGCACTCAGCGCCACCCCCAACTGCGCCGCCACGCCCTCCAGCAGAATCAAATCATGGCTACTAAAAGCGTAGGGCACCGAGCGGTGAACCGTCAGCACTCCCAGTGTCGCCGACGACTGGCGTACCGGAATGACGATCACACTCCCGCTGCGGTGGCGTTCGCTAAACTCCAGCCAGCGCCGGTCGCGGGCCACATCCGAGAGGGCAACGCTGCTGCCGTGGCGCAGCGCCCAGCCCGCCAAGCCCTTCTCCACCACATCAACGGCGAGGCTGTGATCCATTGGCTGCACCGTACCATCCACGACGACAGTCGCCAATTCGATGCTGCTATTTGGCCCCACGAGCACAATACTCGCCCCAGCAACGACGAGGTGTACCGTGACGGCTCGCAGCGTATGCTCCACAATCGCCGCCGGATCAACCGACTCACGGAACTCAATCGCCAATTGGGTCAGCAGCGACGTGCGCCGCAACTGGTCGTCAAGCAGGCTCTGGGCCGCTGTGGGTGGTGTCGTCTGTTGGGAGCGCAATTGCTCATTGACCATAAGCAATTCACGCACCAACTCAAGCAATTCGGACGGCTGGAGCGTCTCCAGATTGTCGGGGGTTTCGCTTGGCATAGCTCTTGTCCATGTCGCCCATCACCGATTGCAGTACTATAACGTAGTATAGCATGCGCTGATGCGCCTGGGGTGCCGCCAATGTCACCTTCGGTGGGATGCGGGGGCGGCTACGCCACGCTTGGTATCCTCAATTTGTTGTGTGACCAAAACTTGTGGGGCTACGCCCCACGCCCCGCCGGGAGGATGCGCGGGAACCAGGTTCCCGCGCACACCCTTCCCCACAACAGCCACGAATGATCTTACGGTGTTAGGGCCGCAACTGCGGCCCGAACAGAAAGGAAGAAGCCTATGCCCTCTTCACTCAACCCTGATGCCGTTGCGATGGCAACGCTCGAACCTTCACGCTACCTTTTGTGCATTGCGGGTGCTTGGCAAGCGGCCCATGCTGGGGCGACCTTTGCCGTGACCAATCCTGCGACCAACGCCCTGCTCACGGCGGTGCCCGACGCGGGTGCTACCGAAACCCAGGCGGCAGTGGATGCGGCGGCTGCTGCCTTGCCCACCTGGGCGGCAACACCGGCCCCGGCGCGGGCTGCCGTGCTGCGCCGCGCTGCCATGCTCATGCTGGAGCGGCAGGAGCACTTGGCAACCATTATGACGCTAGAGCAGGGCAAGCCGCTCAGCGAAGCGCGCGGCGAGATCGCCTATGCTGCCAGTTTCCTCACGTGGTTCGCCGGTGAGGCCGAGCGCATCTACGGGATGACCATTCCCGCCAGCCAGCCTCACAAGCGCCTCTTGGTGCTACGTCAGCCGGTGGGTGTTTGCGCCCTGATCACCCCGTGGAACTTCCCGAGCGCCATGATTACACGCAAACTCGGCCCGGCGCTCGCCGCAGGCTGCACCGTCGTCGCCAAGCCCGCCGAACAGACGCCGCTTTCGGCGCTGGAGTTGGGCCACATCTTCCTGGAAGCGGGCCTGCCGCCGGGTTGCTTCAACCTGATCACCTGCCAGAACCCTGAGCCCTTCGCGGAGGTCATCTTTGCCGATGAGCGGGTGCGCAAAGTGAGTTTCACCGGCTCGACTGAGGTGGGCAAGTTGCTCATGCGTGCAGCGGCCACGACGGTGAAGCGGCTCTCGCTGGAGCTAGGCGGCAATGCGCCCTTTATTGTTTTTGCCGATGCCGACCTCGACGCGGCGGTGCAGGGTGCTTTGGCATCCAAATTTCGCAACGCGGGCCAAACTTGCGTCTGCGCCAATCGCATCTTTGTCGAACGGGCCATGTATGCGCCCTTTGCCGAACGCTTCGCGGCGGCGGTAGCCGCCCTGCCCGTCGGCAACGGCCTCGCCCCTACCACCGCGATTGGCCCGCTGATCGACGCCCAAGCCCGTGCCAAAGTCGAGCGCCACATCAGCGATGCGCTCGCGGGTGGTGCCACGTTGCTCACCGGCGGCGCAGCCATGCCCGATGCGGGCGCGGGCCACTTCTGGCGCCCTACCGTCCTCGGCGCAGCCAACGCCCAGATGCTCATCGCCCGTGAAGAGACCTTTGGCCCGGTTGCGCCGCTGATTCCTTTCGACGACGAAACGACTGTGCTGCGCGAAGCCAATGCTACGCCTTTCGGCCTCGCAGCCTACGCCTACACCCGCGACCTCGCCCGCGCCTGGCGTATCGCCGAAGGGCTTGAGTATGGCATCATCGGCATCAACGACCCCATCCCCTCGACCGCGCAAGCCCCCTTTGGCGGCCTCAAACAGAGCGGCTTGGGCCGTGAGGGCGGGCCAAGCGGCATTGACGAATACCTTGAGGAGAAGTATGTCGCGTTGGGCATTGGGTAGGTGTGGGAAAACCAGGTTTCACCCCAACCCCACCTAGCGGCGGGGTTGGGACTGCGCTTCCCTGCGTATGAACTTTAAGCTTGGGGATGCCCCAAAATCCGCTCGTAGTAGGCGCTTTAGCGCCGTTCAAGGGCTGCTTGCGGGGCTAAAGCCCCTACTACGAACCGCGCTCGTCGGCTTACATTCATGCGCATGGGCTGCGCCTCCCCGATGCGCATGCGCAGCCGATCCCGCGCTCCCACCGAAGGTGGTATCATCCCTAAAAGCTCTACCAGTTAGTAGGAACAATGAAACACCCCGCAACTATCAAAACCATCACGGTCACCCCCCTCGACATTCCCCTGCTCACCCCCTTTGGCATTGCGGGTGGGGCGCAGGCGGTGGCCCGCAATCTGTTGGTAATGCTTGAGTTGGCCGATGGCACACGCGGCTATGGCGAGGCCGCGCCGTTACCGCCCTTTAATGGCGAGACGCAGGCGAGTGCTTTGGCTGCCTTAGAGACGGTGCGCCCGGCCATTGAGGGGGCCGATGCACGCGCCTGGCGACCCATTGCGGCGCTGCTGCGCGAACGCATCCCGACGGCGGGCAGTGCGCGCTGCGCCCTTGAGACCGCCCTGCTCGATGCGCTCACCAAACGCGCTAACATGCCGCTCTCTGTCTTCTTCGGCGGCGCGGGCCACCGTCTTGCCACCGACATGACCATCACCACCGGCTCGGTTGCCGAGGCGGAAGAGGCCGCCCAAGCGATTCTGGCGCACGGCATCCAGACGATTAAGGTGAAGATTGGCGCTGGCGATGTTGCGCTTGATCTGGAACGGCTCATTGCCATTCGTGCGGTTGCGCCACACGCGCCCCTGATTCTTGATGGCAACGGCGGCATGGCTTCCGCAACGACACTGGAGTTATTGGCAGAACTGGCCACCCACCAGATTGTGCCGGTGCTGCTGGAGCAACCCGTGCCCGGCGACGACTGGGCGGGCATGGTGCGGCTGGCCCAAGCGGGCAACGTCCCTGTTGCTGCCGACGAGAGCGCCTCGAGTAGCGCCAACGTGTTGCGCATTGTGCGCGAAGGCGCGGCCCAAGTGATCAACATCAAGCTCATGAAGGCCGGTGTTGTCGAAGCTCTCGACATCGCCGCCATCGCTCGTGCGGCGGGCCTGCGCCTCATGATTGGCGGCATGGTCGAATCGATTCTTGCCATGACCATGTCGGCCCACTTTGCCGCTGGGCTAGGCGGCTTTGAATTTGTAGACCTCGACACCCCAATGTTTCTCGCCGAAAACCCCTTTACCGGCGGTTTTCAACAGACTGGCGATCAACTCGACCTCGCCCACATCGCGGGCGGGCATGGTGTGCTACCATTGGGTTATTAAGCTGTTAGTTGTGCTGTGGCAGCTTCGCTGCCACAGCACAACTAAGGGATGGTTTCGCCTTGGGGCGATCAGTTTACCGTTCGTGGGGGTTTTGCGGGGGCCGTGCCCATACGCATGAACGTAAGCCCCTAACGGGCCTTCCGGCGGAGGTTCGTAGTAGGGGCTTTAGCCCCGTAATCAGCCCTTGGACGGCGCTAAAGCGCCTACTACAAGCGGGTTTTGGGGCATCCCCA
>RSAS01000054.1 GCA_003934145.1 Candidatus Viridilinea halotolerans
CGGCTTTTGCCCCATTTCTGCGAACCACCAAAAAAATAAGCGAACGGTGAGCATGTCTTGCGTCAAAAAACCAATCAACGCCCTGCGCTCTGCGCTGAGGCATCAATACAACCCAAGGAGGCAACCCACCATGTTTACCCCATCCGCCACAACCATGCCGGGCGTCCCGCATCATCGCGGCATACTCCCACCTGACGTGAGCGCCACCATCTCTGCCGACGATGCGGCGGAGATTGCCGCGCTGCTCGACCAACTCAATGCCGATGCCGATGAAGACCAGCAGGCCGTCGAGAGCAACGACGCGATCGAGAGTCTCAGCGTCTACGGCGAGATCACCGACCTTCTCGTGGCACAGGGCGTCCCACGCCATGAGATTGCGTGGATCCACGACGCCAAGACCGCGAGTGATCGTGAGGCGCTCTTTGCGCGCATGCGGAAGGGCGCGGTTCGCATCCTGATTGGCTCGACCCTGCGGATGGGCGTGGGCGTGAACGTCCAAGAGCGTTGCTACGCCGTCCACCACCTGACCACCCCGTGGCGTCCGTGCGACGTGAAGCAGGCCGACGGGCGTATTTGGCGTCCGGGGAATATCTTTCCCGAAGTCTGGATTTTCCGCTACATTGCCAGTCCTTCGTTTGACGGCTTTAGTTGGCAGGGCATCGAGACGAAGGGCAAGTTTGAAGATGCGTATCTGCGGGGCGACCCGAAAGTACGCAAGATGGGCGATGTAGACGAGCAGATTATCTCCGCTGGTGAAATCAAAGCCATCGCCAGCGGCGACCCGCGCATTGTACAGAAGGTGCGCCTCGAACACGAGATCGAGAAGTTGGAGCAGCAGCGCCGGGGCTTTCAGGCGTTGCAGCGCAACACGAGAGGGCTTCTCGCCTGCCAAGCAAAAGACGCCATGAACGAAACGCAGCGCATCGAGCGTCTGCGTGCGGCCATTGCCCAGCGCACGGAGCATCCCTACCTGACTCTCTTTGATGTGGTGTACGACCTCGCGCTGGAGCAGGCGCGGGGGCAGGGCAAAGCGATCCGCGATGCGCTGATGACCTGGGCCACTAACGACGTGGACAAAACCGAATTGAAGCGCAATAGGTCGGTGACGGCAGATGTCGGCAGCTATCGCGGCCTGACGGTACGTGCCGTACTTGAGGTGGACGCGCAAGGCAAGGTCAAGTTGCCGTGGCTCTTCCTCGCTCCATGCGAGGGGGCGGATCGCCTCACCAACAGCACCGTCTTCATTGGAGAGCAGCAGAAGATCGCCGAACGGCTCGCTGCTGCGGCGACTGACCTTGAGCGCGAGGTGGAACAGCGCGAACAGGAACTGAACCGCATCCAGGCGGATGTGGCGCGCATCCAAGCCACGCTCGCCACGCCGTGGGAACACGAACGCACCTATCGGCTGATGCGCCTTGGCTTGCGCTACCTCAACGCCGTCCTGAACGAAGATCAGGAAAAGACGAGTGAAATCATCACCGAGGTCTTGGCCCTCGCCGAAAGCGAAGGACTCGACCTAGATTCGATCATCAAGGAGGGCGCAGCGTTGGCCGAACAGGGGCCAGACATCACCAAGATTCAAGTGGAGATGCCACCGCTGCCTGCCAACGCCACGCCGCCACCCTTGCGGCCCCAGACTGAGGCCAACGCCCCGACCCCGGCTGAAGCCAACGCCCCCACGCCACCCCAAGCCGCCCCACGCGGCGAGCGCATCTCCCTCAGCATCTACGCCGACCCGCTGCCCATCGCCCGCCCGAAACTCGAAGTGGCCAGCATTGACCTCAACGAGTTCGCCACCGAAGCCGCCCGCAAGAAGGCCGAGTTAGCCCAGAGAAAGCGCCAGCAGGAACTGGAGCAGGGGCAAATGTCTTTTATTGCGTGAAGGCAGTAGGCAGTAAGCAGTAAGCAGTAGGCAGTAGGCAGTAGGGAGTTGAGACACATCCTTCGCAAGCATTCGCCCCCGATAAACCTATCGGGGGCGAATCCATACCCGATACCCAATACCCAATACCCGATACCCGACACCCCATACCCAATACCCGATACCCCATATGCAACAACCACATACCCGCACCCACCCCGCCACCCGCCTTGAGCGGCGACAGTGCCGCGAGCGAGCCAAGCTCAAGGCCGGATGGGTTGAATTACACCGCCGTCGTCCTCTACCGCCCACACGCTGTCGCGTGCAGCGCAAGCCGAAGCCTACCGCCCCCGTGATCCGTTTACGGACG
>RSAS01000288.1 GCA_003934145.1 Candidatus Viridilinea halotolerans
CACCAAACACCAAACAACAGACAACGGACAACGGACACCAAACAACGGACAACAAACACCAAACAACGGACAACAAACACCAAACAACGGACAACGGACAACGGACAACAAACACCAAACAACGGACAACGGACAACAAACACCAAACAACGGACAACAGACAACGGACAACGGACAACAAACCACGGACAACCACCATGCAAATCCAACAACTCCTAGAACGCGACCTGAACCGCAAGATTGAGGAGATCATCCAGGTTGATCAAGCCGATGAGCGCTCGGTCTATGAGGAGCTTACGGAATATGTGGTCACGGAGCGGATGCGTGATCAGTATGCCGAGTTGCTACAGGCGCTGGCGCGTGGGCCTGCGGATTTGGATGAGAGTGTGGGGGTTTGGATTTCGGGCTTCTTTGGCTCCGGTAAGTCGTCGTTTGCGAAGATTCTGGGCTATGTGCTGGCCAATCGTCGGGTGTGTGATCACGCTGCCGCTGAGTTGTTTAAGCAGCAGGTGGCCTCATGTGATACCGATGGCCGTATCGCTGCGCTGGTCGATTCGATCATTGCTCGTATGGCCTATCGGGTGGTGCTCTTTGATGTGCAGAAGGATCGGGGCCAGTCTGGCCAGGGGAACTTGAGTATTTCGCCCTATATGTATCGCGTGCTGCTGCGTGAGTTGGGGTATGCCGATGATTTTGATATTGCGGAACTGGAGATAGGTCTGGAGGCTGAGGGGCGTCTGGATGAGTTTATCCGCCGCTTTGATGAGGAGTATGCGTGCGATAAGCCTATTAATGGCTGGCGTAAACGTGGTCGCTCTGGGGCTGAGGTCTGGAACCGTATTGGTGTGATTCTGCATCAGATGGATGCGCGAACCTATCCGACCCCTGAGTCGTTTGCCCGTGGCTTGGCACAACGACGGGTTGAGGTGACGCCCCGCTTGTTGGTTGAGCGTTCGTTTGAATTGATGAGCCGACCCGGGCGTGGCGATGGTAAGGCGCTGGCGTTTGTTATGGACGAGGTGGGGGCCTATGTTTCGTTTAGCCAAGATCGCTTGGAAGATCTGCGTGCAGTGGTTGAACTCTATGGGAAGGAGAGCAAAAATCGGATCAAGGCGGGCCGTCTTGCTGCCCCTACTTGGGTGATTGTCACCGCTCAGGAGCGGCTGGAGGAGGTGACGTCGGCGCTCGGTGACGATAAGCGCGTCTTGTTGGCTAAGGTGCAGGATCGCTTTCAACACCGCGTCGATCTCTCGCCCGCCGATATTCGTGAGGTGGCTACGCGCCGTGTGCTGGCCAAGCATGCCTCTGGTGCGACGACACTGCACCATCTCTTTGCGGAGAACCAGGGGCGGCTGCATGTGGCATGTCAGCTTGAGCGTACGAACCGTTGGAGTGAGTTGAGTGCGGACGAGTTTGTGCGCTTCTATCCCTATTTGCCCCACTATATCGAACTCTCGATTGACATCATGTCGGGCCTGCGGCTTCAGGGTTCGACCCTGCGCCAACTCAGTGGCAGTAATCGCACGATTATTAGCCAGGTCTACCAGATGCTGGTGAATGAGCGCACCAACTACGCCGAACGGCCCCTTGGCGCCCTGGTCACCCTCGATAAGCTCTATGAGTTGATCGAGGGGCTGCTCGGTTCGGCGCGGCGCAAGGATATTGATGACATCACGGAGCGCTTCAAGAGTCTGCCCGAAGACCAGGGGTGGGCGGCGCGTGTCGGTAAGGTGATTGCGCTCACCGAACATGTTTCGGCCTTGCCGCGCACGGCGGTCAATCTGGCCGCGCTCCTGGTTGATGAGGTTGGCCAAGCTGCACCGCTCGCGGAGGTGCAGGCGGCCATCGCTCGGCTCATGGACGAAGATTTTGTGCGCGAGAGCGACCGGGGCTATAAATTGCAGACCGCCCAAGAGAAGACGTGGGCGGAAGAGCGGCGGCGCTACTTGGAGCCGCGTCCGCGTGATCGCCGTGAGATTCAGCGCGAGATGCTCGCCGCGATCTTTGGCGAACCGGCCCTCAAGACCTACAACTACCGGGGGTTGCGTACCTTCCGCGTTGGGGTGAGTATTGATGGTGTGCGTGCGCATGATGACGCGCAGGTGCCGCTGAGCCTGCTGCTTGCCGATGATGAGGGGCAGCTTGCCAGTCGGATTGATGATGTGCGCACCGCGAGCCGCGACGCCGAGCGCAAACACGAGATTGCTTGGGTCTTTGCGCTCGATAGTATGCTTGATGAACTGGTGGCCCAGCTCCACGCCTCACGCCAGATGGTGGCAAAATATGGGGCGCTCAAGGCGCAGCAGCGGATTACGAGCGAAGAGGCCACCAACCTTGAGAGCGAGCGCACGAATGAGAGCCATTTCAAGAGCCGTTTGCAGGCAGCATTGACCGATGCCCTGCGCGGAGGCACTGGCATCTTTCGTGGGAGCCTCTATGATGGCTCGGAGCTTGGGCGCACGCCGTCCGAGATCTTCAAGCGACTCTTTGATCGATGCGTCCCCGATCTCTACCCCAAACTGGAGTTGGGCGCCCGCCCGCTCAAAGGGAACGAGGCGGAAGAGGTGCTCAAGGCGGCAAATCTCAACGCACTCCCCCAGGTCTTCTACAGTGGCGAGGGCGGGCTGGGGCTGATTGTGCAAGAGGGGCAGAAGTATGTCCCCTCAACCAATGCGGCGATTGCAAAGGAGATACTCGATTTCCTACGCCGCGAGCATAGCTACGGCAACCGCGTGACCGGCAAGATTCTCAGCGAACACTTCCAGGGGGTTGGCTACGGCTGGGAGATTGACATCCTGCGCTTGGTGTTGGCGGTCTTGCTGCGCGCCGGCGCTATTGAGGTGACACACCAATCCCAGCGCTTTGCCAACCATCAGAAACCGCAGAGTCGGGCACCCTTTACCAACGTCGCAGCATTCAAAGCAGCCAGCTTCTCGCCCCGTGAATCGATTGATCTCAAAACCCTGATTGCCGCAGTTCGCAGCTATGAAGATCTCACTGGTGACGAGGTTGATGTGGAGGAGAGTGCCATCGCCGAAGCGTTCCAAAAGCTCGCCAGCGACGAATTGACGGCGCTGCTCCCGACCGTCGCCGAGGCGCGCGCCAATCAGACCCCAGGGCAAGAGGTGCTTGAAGAGTACCGCGAGTTCCTCAGCAACGTCCAGACTGCCGCCTCCGACGACTGCGTGCGTATGCTGGTGGGCGAGGGGCGCACCTTCAAAGAGCTTCGTGATCGGGTACGCAGCATGCGCGAGGCGCTCAAACCCGCTGGCCTTGAGACGCTACGGCGCGGACGCGAGGCGTTGACCATCCACTGGCCGGAGGTCGAGGGGCGGGTGAGCGAGCCGGAACAATTGCACGAACTGCGCGAAAGTGCCACAGAATTGGCGGCGCTACGCACCTCTGCCGAATTCTACCGCCACCTTGATCGGATGCAGAGGCTGGCCGAACTGCTCATCGAGAGCTACCAACAGATCTACCGCGAGCGCCACGCGACCCGTGCGTGCGCCTACCGCGACGCCATCGCCAGCCTCACCAGCCGCGAAGAGTGGGCCACCCTCGACGCAGAGCGCCGCGAACATCTACTACGGCCATTCCAAGTGCGCCAATGCCACCACGACGGCCACGACGGTCACACGGCAGAGCAACTCCTCCCCGACGGTGCCGAGCGATGCATCCATTGTGGTGCAACCATCAGCCAGATCGAATCGGACACAACAGCAGCAGAGAGCGTACTACGCCAAGCGATCAGCCGCCTACAAGAGCTAACCCTACCCACCCAACGCATCGAGCGCTTGCGCGTAGCCACCTTCTTCACCCGGCCCCTCGACAGCCCCGAGGCGATTGAAGCGGCGCTACGCACCCTCAGCGAAGCATTGCATAAACTCGTCGCCGAAGGGTCGGTCGTGGTGCTGGAGTAGCTTATATCAGTGACGAGTGGCGAGTGATGAGTGACGAGTTGCGCTCCGACGTGACTCGCTAGGCAGACGGTTCAACAGTAACTGGTTTTATGGAAAAACCCCTCCGCAATACGCTGCGCCTCACGGTGACGCAGGCCCGCCGCATCCTCGAAGAGGCCATTGCGGAGCGGCTCGCTGCTGAGTTTGGCATTGATCGCGCTGGTCTGGTTGAGGATGCGGCGCGGCTGGTGAATCTTGATGGTGACGGGCTGCGTTTCCGGGCGGCGATTGTTGATCATCTGCGCCATATCGATACGTTGACGCCGGGCGACCGCGTGCGGCCTAAGGGGGGCGTCGCTGGTGAGGCGGTTGAGCAGTTGGTGCGTGCGGTGGCTTTTACGCATCTCAATCGGCTCTGTGCCTTTAAGTTGATGGAACATGCCGACCGTAAGTTGCTGCGTGAGACGGTTGGCCGTGGTGTGAACTCAATTGGTTTTAAGTTCTATCTGGCTGAGCAGGCTGACGATGAGACGCGCTGGAGTAGTGGGCAGCAGGATGTGGCCTATCGCAATTTTTTGGTTTGGCAGGGCTGTCAGCTTGCCGACGAACTCGGCGCTCTGTTTGCTCCCGATGATCCGGCGAACCACCTCTTTCCGAAACATGCGGTGCTTGAGCAGGTGCTTGCGCTGATCAATGCCCCGGAACTGCTGCCGGTCTGGGCTGAAGATGAGACGATTGGCTGGGTCTACCAATATTTTACGCCTAAAGAATTGCGTGACCAGGTGCGAAAGGAGAGTGCTGCGCCGCGCAATTCCTATGAGTTGGCTTTCCGTAATCAGTTCTTTACGCCGCGTTATGTGGTGGAGTTTTTGGTTGATAATACGCTGGGTAGGATGTGGTATGAGATGCTCGGTGGCGCGACGATGCTTGTTGAGCGCTGTTGCTATTTGGTGCCGCCTCCCTTGCCGCCAGCAATAGGCGCTGTGCCCCGCCCGCGCAAAGATCCCCGCGATCTGCGTCTGCTTGATCCGGCTGCTGGTTCGGGCCACTTTTTGCTCTATTGCTTTGATCTGTTGCTGCTGATCTATGAGGAGGCATGGCAGCGTCGGGAGGGGGCACCAAGCTATGGGCCGACGGGGCAGCCGCTCCATGCCGATTATCCGACGCTCGCTGCGTTGCGGCGGGCTGTGCCGGAATTGATTCTGCGCCACAATCTCTATGCGGTGGATATTGATCCGCGGGCGCGCCAGATTTGTGCGCTGGCGCTCTGGTTGCGTGCCCAGCGCGCCTACCAGCAGTATGGCTTTAAGCCCGCTGAACGGCCAACGATTGCGCGTGTCAATGCGGTCTGTGCCGAGCCGATGCCGGGTGATGCGACGCTGCTGACTGAGTTTAGCGCGACGTTGACGCCGCCGGTGCTGGGCCAGTTGGTGCATGGGGTTTTTGAGCGTATGCGGCTTGCGGGTGAGGCGGGCAGCCTCCTGCGGATTGAGGCCGATTTGCGTGAAGCGATTGCTGCGGCGAAGCGTCAATGGCGCGAACGGCCCGCCTATGCACAGACGCATCTCTTTGATGATGAAGCGCCGCAGGTGGAGCAGATGGGTATCTTTGATGTTCGTGCGATCAGCGATGAGCAGTTCTGGGAGCACGCCGAGGGTCTGGTGCTGGCGGCGCTGCAGCGCTACGCTGAACGCGCCGAGGATGGGCTGGGCTACCGCCGCCGCCTCTTTGCCGACGATGCCGCCGCTGGTTTCGCTTTCATCCATCTTTGCCAACAAGGCTACGATGTGGTGCTGATGAATCCGCCCTTTGGCACGGCCAGCAAAGGGTGGAAGGCGGCCTTTGAACTGGCCTATCCGCGCACGAAGAACGACCTCTACGCCGCCTTTGTCGAACGCGGCCTCGCGCTGCTGCACTCTGGCGGCATGCTCGGGGCCATCACGTCGCGCACCGGCTTCTTCCTCACGAGCTTCCAGAAGTGGCGCGAAGCGATCCTGCTCACAACCGCCCGCCCTACCGTCGTGGCCGACTTGGGCTATGGTGTCCTCGATACCGCGATGGTCGAGACGGCGGCGTATTGTTTGGAGAAGCGTCATGTCTGATGCCAATAACGCTAGAAGCAAAGCAAGTAAGCAGTCTGAGAGCTATGCCCGTCTGTTAGCAAGCGGCAATGAATGGTTCTTTGCCGTCATAATCGCTGGCCTCCTTGTAGGCGTAACTTTGCAAATTACCGAGTTCTTTTTGATTGAACCGGCTGCGAAGACACCATTTCGGAGTGCGCTGATCGCACTGCTCTGGCTTTACCCCTTATTTGCGCTAAATTGTTTGCAGCTTGCAAGCACCTGGGTGTTTGCGCGGCGCTATTTTCGTGAGACCTTTGCGCTCTCATCCTGCACTGCAATCATGTTGCTTCTCTTGATCTTTCCCCTTACCTTCTATTGTCAGATCTACCCATGGAATCTGCCCCAAGCATTTGCGCTCTTGGCCAGTACCGATGTGTCGCCGCCAGCTATGCATGGGGTATCGCTGGCGTTATTTGCAGTGCTTTCTTGGGGCTTTGTCCAATTTCTTTACGCAGGACAGCGTTCATGGCCCGGTCGTAGAAGTAAACTCCAAGTCTATCGTGACGCCGAGCATGGTACACCTAGCTTGGTGGGTGAGGCGCTGTTTGAGTTCAAGCGCCGCGTGCGTTGGGGGCCAGCCCTGGAGGAGTATCTTGATCCCCGTGAGCAGTTTGATCTGAATCTCCCTGCGGAGCCGATCAGATCCTTGGCATGGGTTGATCAAGCCTGCGAACTGGTACGCCTTACCAGTCCCGCCTACTCCTTTCGGCCCCGGATCAGCGCTAGTTATCTGGAAGAGCTTGATGAGCAGGCGCAAAACGAAGCTGAAGCGTCTGGCGCAGCACCCGAAGAGGCGGCAAGCGATTGGCATGATAGGCCAGCCGTCTGGATCGGGCGTAATCGGCAGAGCAAGGGCGCGATTGCGCTGATACCAAGTTCTGATGGCAGCGATCTAGCTCGCTTAGAGGAGCAGATAGCCTATGCCCGCCAGATGGCTCAACAGCGCGATCAGCGCCTCGAAGAGGTGCTTGTCGCCGTTCGTGATGGGCAGCGCCCCAATCTGCCCGCTCGCCAGGACGTACGCTTACGGATCGAGACGGAGCAGACGCTGCTTGAGCAGACGGTGAATCTCGACGACTATCGCAGCCTGATGGCGAAACGCCTGCGTCGGCCCCTATCCAATACGAACCTTACGCTCAATGATGTCTATGTCTCCCTGCGGGGCAAGGTTGCCGAACAGAAGAGCCCGGTTGAAGCTGAGGAGTACATCCGGCAGTGGCTTGCAGAGCCGGGAAGCCGCCACTTGGCGCTCCTGGGCAGTTATGGTCAGGGGAAGAGTAGCTTTGCGCTGATGTTGACCCAACGGATGCTTGCACGATCCGCACCCGATTTGCCCCCGCGCATCCCCATTCTGATCGAGTTGCGCGGGCGCAACCTGCGTAATTTGAAGCCCTATGCGCTGCTTGGGCAATGGGCGGGCCGCTATGGGATGAATGGCCAGGCGTTGGTGCGCCTCCATGAAGCGGGACGGCTCTTGTTGATCTTTGATGGCTTTGATGAGATGGCCTACCTAGCCGATCTCGATATGCGTATGAGCTACTTCCGGGCGCTGTGGGAATTTGCCCGTTATCCAAACGCTAAGATCCTGATCAGTGGACGCCCAAACCTCTTTGAAGACCAAGGTGAATTCAAGCAAGCGCTCAACTTGCGAACAGCTTTTAGCGCGGGATCGTATTGCGAGCCAGTCTATTTAGAGCGATTGTCAATACCAGAGATTCAAACGGCACTGCGCTCGCACCCGCCCCATGTGCGTGAGCATATCTGTCGGCTGGCTGGCGAAAATCGGGCTTTTTCCGATCTGGTGGCGCGCCCCTCGCTGTTACAACTCGTTGCCGCAATCTGGGATGAACCGGAGATGCGTGCGATCGCAACCGCGCCAACCTCGGCTGGCGTCATGCGCGCCTTTGTGCATAGCACCCATCGCCGCCAAACCGAGAAGGAAGAGCGTCTAGGCGAGTTTATGAAGCTGACCGAAGCCGAGCGGGTCTATTTTATGGGCGGTGTAGCGCTGGCCATGGCGGGCAGAGGCGATACAACGATTGAGGCGCGCCAACTTGGCAGACTGACGGATCAACTGCGCCTGGCCATGCCCGACGAGCTAACGGCTACCGACATAACCCTGCCCAATCCGCCTACGCCGCTGCGGGTACGCTTGAAGAACCCGCGCACAAAAGAGGATGATCCGCTGCTCATCGAACGAGTCAAAACAGAAGTGCGCGCCAGTAGCCTGCTCGAAAATGAGCCAGATAACCCTGGCATCCTCAAGTTTGGCCATAAATCGTTTCTCGAATACATCTATGCCGAAGAGATCAGCCATGCCATACGCGATGCCCGCGCGCCGCGCAGCCGAGCGCTGCTCAGCGTAACGAAGACCAGTGTCGCTTCCATCCTTGACCAACCCGAGGCGCTAGCCTTCCTTGCCGAGTTGTTAATCATGGATGCAGGCGGCAGCAAGGTGGCCGCAAACCAACTGGCGACGGCAAGCGATGCGGAGCAGCTTGAGGTTGGGCGACGCCTCTTGCAAGTGATTGTGCGGTTGCCACGTTGGAATGTGTTTCGGAAGATGATTTTGTTTTTTGTGTGTAATATCTCGCTGTCATCATCATCATCATCATTATCATCATTATTGTTCTTATTGTTCTTATTGTTATTATTGTTATTACCATTACCATCATCATTATTATCATTATTATCATCATTATTATCATTATCATTATTTTTAAAATTTTTATTATCAAAATTTTTATTATCACTAAAAATCCGAAAAAATATAGCGCTATGGTTTCTTATTTGTAAGCAACTCGGATTGCGTGATCATGTGTTTTTTGCAGAGACGGGCTTGTCCATCGTGCCATGGCTACGAGGCAAGCCATTCCCGGATCTTGCAGAGGGATTGAGATTGAAATGGAGACGCGGACCCAGACCGCCTATTGCTATTCCTTAAACACCGGAGCAACCCCAATGACCACCACCTTCCTCCGCCTGCTCGCCCACGACGACAAAGCCGCCGCACTCGCCGAGGCTGTGGCGGCGCTGCGCGAGGGTGGCGGGCATGCCGATGTGTTCAATGTCGATCCCGCCTCGTTCGCGCAGATTCCGGGGAGCCCGATGGCGTATTGGGTGGGGGAAAAACTCAAGCAAGTGTTTATTGAATTTGAGACGCTAGAAACAACTGAACGAACTGTTCGCGTTGGATTACAGACATCGGATGATTTTCGCTTTCTTCGGGCTTGGTGGGAAGTACATCCCTTAAACATTTTCACTGAACGGGAAGCAGACTCTTCTCTTGCTTTTCAAGAACAAAACGTACAAGATAAGTGGTGGTGTACTCATGCAAAAGGTGGACATTCTACTTTATATTTTTCAGATTTTGATTTATTAATAAATTGGAAAAATAATGGAAGTGAATTAAAATCTTGGCTGGGTAGCTTGTATGGTGGTACACACTGGTCGAAAAGTATCAGAAATTTAGAATACTATTTTTTGCCTGGATTGACTTTCATTAGACGTGCAAGAAAATTTTCTCCTATACCTATGCCGAAATACACAATTATTAATGTACGAGGTACAAGTATATATACAAAATCTGATCAGATCAATAGAGAACTTGGATTGATGTTTTCCAAACCTTTTGATTTCTTAATCAAAATCATGCTAGGTCGGTTCGAATTTCCACAATTCGATGGTGGCACTATTAGCAAAACCCCCGTCCCCGACCTAGACAACCCCGAAGGCGTGCGGTTGGGCGAGTTGGCCCTGGCCTGTGTGGCGTTGAAGCGCGACCTGGATCGGGTGAATGAGACGAGTCATGTGTTTCATTTACCGGCGTTGTTGCACATGACCGGCGCAACGCTCACCGCACGCGCTGCTGCTTGGGAGGCGCATATTGCCGCCAGCGAGGCCCAACTTGCCGCTAACCAACGTGAGATTGACGAGCTTGCTTTCCAACTCTACGGCATTGCGGGTGAGGATCGGCAGGCGATTGAGGCGGGATCTGGTTCGCAGGGCAGCGCAGCAGATGATGAACCCAACGACGAGGACGACACCGACACCGATCTAGCCTCCCCCCCCACCGATCACACCTCCCTCGTCACCGCGCTGATCTCCTACCTCGTCGGCTGCGCGTTTGGGCGCTTCGATGTGCGCTATGCCACTGGCGAGCGGCCTACGCCCCTGCTCCCCGATCCCTTCGCGCCGCTGCCCGCCTGCTCGCCGGGGATGCTCATCGGCAGCGACGGCCTGCCGCTGCGCGAGGGGCCAGCGGGCTACCCGCTCGCTTTTCCGGTGCATGGCATTCTGGTTGATGACCCCGACCATCGTGACGATCTGGTGCGCCGGGTGCGCGCCGCCCTCGATCTCATCTTCGACCGTGATGCCGAGGCAATCGAACAGGAGATCTGCCAGGTGTTGGCCATTCACGATCTGCGCGACTACTTCCGTCGGCCAGGCAAGGGCGGCTTCTGGGACGACCACCTCAAACGTTACGCGAAGAGCCGCCGGAAGGCACCGATCTACTGGCTGCTGCAATCGCCCAAGCGCACCTACGCGCTCTGGCTCTACCTGCACCGCCTAGATAGCGACACCCTCTCGAAGGCACTTGTGAGCTATGTCGAGCCGAGGTTGCGTCTGGAAGAGGAGCGGCTGGCGACATTGCGTACCGCAAAGGGCAGCGCAACCGGGCGCGATCTGCGCCAAGCCGAGCGCAACATTGAGCGCCAGGAGGCGCTGCTGAGCGACATCCGCGAATTACGCGACCGCCTCGACCGCGCCGTCAGGCACTACCTCGCTCCCGACCTCAACGACGGCGTCGTCCTCACCATCGCCCCCTTGCACGAACTGGTGCCCTGGAAGGAGGCAAAGCACTATTGGGAGGAGTTGCTGGCGGGCAAATACGCTTGGAGCAGCATTGGCAAACAACTGCGGACGCAGGGGCTGGTGGATAGCCGATAGCGTATGATAGTTGTAAATTTGTCAGCCCTTTTCCCCCCCACCCCCCCGGCCCCC
>RSAS01000578.1:0-1360 GCA_003934145.1 Candidatus Viridilinea halotolerans
TGCAATGCGATTCCAGAAGGGGGCGCACACGTTTTCTGTCCGCCCTTAAACACCGGCGGGGAGGGGTTTGCGGGGGCATGGCCCAATACCTTTCAGATAAGACGGGTTTTTTGACGCAACGGCGCAAGGACGCAAAGTTTTCGGCGACAGTTGTGCCAATTCTTTGCGGCTTTGCACGAGCTTATGCGAAAGGTATTGGGCCAGCCCCACACGCATCAAGTTACGCCTTCCGACGGGGGGTTGGGGCGAAGCCCCAACAGCGGGTTTTAGGGCTGCCGTCCTAAACTTGCTGCGTATGCCCCTACACCCCCGTGAGCTACCCGCCACCCGGCATAGGAAATAGGTACTAGGCCATACGCCCCCCTACGGCATAGTACTTTTGGTTCTTTTCCGTTAGCGGATATTTACGTATGTTTAGCGTCAACGTAAGCAACATTGTGCAGTAGGAAGGCTTGGCCCTTCCAGAAATCTACCCACAAAAGATAAAACTATACGTATTAAACTTTTAGCCGATCGCCAATCATGGCTCACAGCGGAGTAGCACCATGATCAGTCAGAACCGTCTTCTGGTGGTGACAGGAGATGATCTCGAGCGCATGATGCTCGAAGCACGCTTACGGGGGGCCGGTTTCAGCGTCACGAGTGTTGGCAGTGCCGAGAGTGCGCTCGAACGGTTGGCGGTGGCGAACTATGCCCTAGTGATTACCACTATTCGTTTGCCTGCAAAGAATGGCACCGTGTTACTGCGTGAAGCTCGTTCGCACGACCCCGATATCGAGGTTATTTTGATCAGCCACGAGGCCACGATTGAGACCCTTATGGCTGCTTTGGACTATAGCGCTTTTGCGTACCTTTGCCTGCCCATTGCGCAAGATCTATTGGAAAACCGAGTACGCGCCGCGATCGAACGGCGCCACATGCGGCTCAGCCGGGCGGCAATATTGCGCCAACTGAGCGGCCCCATTTTGCGCACCACCGAGACGGAGCGTCCCAAAGTGAGTGGCAGCTTCAGCGTGAGTAGCACCCTGCGTTTGGGTGCGCTCGAACTTGACCCGATGCGCCGTCGGGCTGCGCTCAGCTTTCGCCCGCTACCGCTCTCATCGGGCGAATTTGAACTGCTGCACTACTTCGCTCGCCACGGCAACCAAGTCCTCTCGGTCGAACAGATCGCCCGCGACGTGCTCGGTGTGGACTACTGCTCGCCGCAAGAGGCACGCGATCTTGTCAAGGCGCGCATCCACCGCCTGCGCCGCAAGCTCGAGCCCGACCCTCAAACCCCCTCATTCATCATCAGTGTGCGCGGGGCTGGCTACATGTTAACAACTCCACCCCAGGCGGAGCAGTAAGTTGGGGCTACGCC